>JASMTL010000096.1:0-9579 GCA_041694315.1 Methanosarcinaceae archaeon
CTCATCGTTCCCAAGGTAACGGTAAAGAATATGGACCAGGCATCCCAGATATTTGGTCCTGCACAGGCAGCTGTTTCAAAAGCGGTTGCAGATGCCGTGGAAGAAGGAATTGTACCCAAAGAAAAAGCTGACGATCTTGTGATCGTGGCCAGCGTATTCATACACCCTCAGGCTCTGGATTACAACCGCATCTACAGGTATAATTACGGTGCGACCAAACTTGCACTGAAAAGAGCAATGGAGAATTTCCCTGCCATAGACACTGTACTGGATGAAAAAGACAAAGGTTCCCATGCAGTTATGGGATTCAAAGTTTCCAGACTATGGGACCCTCCATACCTGCAGGTAGCACTGGATAATCCAAACCTGGAAGCAGTGCTCAATGTTGTAAGACAGCTGCCCAAGAGTGACCACCTCATCCTTGAAGCAGGCACTCCTCTGATAAAACGTTACGGTGTGGATGTAATCACCAAACTGCGTGAAGTCAAACCTGATGCTTTCATCGTGGCTGACCTGAAAACACTGGATACCGGTAACCTTGAGGCACGTATGGTGGCAGATGCCACAGCTGATGCAATCGTGGTTTCCGCCCTTGCACCGATACCAACTCTTGAAAAGGCAATCTCTGAGGCTCACAAGACAGGAATCTATGCGGTAATGGATACTCTCAATCAGCCTGACCCAATGGCCGTACTTAAGGAACTCAATGAGCTTCCTGACGTTGTGGAACTTCACCGTGCCATAGATGTAGAGGATACCGCATATGCCTGGGGCAGTATTGATGCAATCAGGGAATTGTCCCCGAAGATCCTTGTGGCAGTTGCCGGTGGTGTACGTGTGCATACAATCCCCGATGCTCTCAAGGCAGGAGCCGATATCCTTGTTGTCGGACGTGCAATTACCAATTCCAAGGATATACGCCAGTCTGCAGAACAGTTCGTTGAAGGCCTGAACAAGCCAGAGATAGACCAGTTCAGGGTAATGACTGATTTCTGAGGAGATTCCCATGGACTCGCCCCTGATAATTGTAAACTTCAAAACCTATTCCCAGGGTACAGGTGAGGCAGCAGTAGGAATTGCTACTGCCTGCAGGGATGTCGCAGAAGAAGCGGGAGTGACCATTGGGGTCGCTCCCCAGCTCTGTGATATCTACAGGGTGTCTTCTCAGGTGGATGTACCTGTCTATGCCCAGCACGTGGATGGTGTTTCACCGGGCAGCAATACCGGCCATGTAATGGCCTCCTGTGTACAACAGGCAGGGGCGGTGGGATCTCTTATCAACCATTCCGAACGCAGGCTCAACCTGGCGGATATTGAAGCATCGGTGCGTGCGGCCCAGGCTGAAGGCCTGACCACTATCGTATGCACCAACAATATTCCCACAACAGCAGCAGCTGCAGCCCTCGATCCGGAATATGTCGCGGTGGAACCTCCCGAACTCATCGGAACGGGTGTACCGGTTTCTCAGGCTGATCCGGATGTCGTAAGGGGTTCGGTTGAAGTTGTAAAAAAAATAAATCCTGATGTTCAGGTTTTGTGTGGGGCGGGTATTTCCCGGGGAGAAGATCTAATCGCCGCAATGGATCTTGGTTCCGTAGGCGTTCTGCTTGCATCAGGCATAGTAAAGGCAGAAGATCCCAGGTCAGCCCTGGAAGATCTTGTCAGCCAGCTTTAAAATCCCATTTGCCACCATGCAATAAACAGAAGCAGGGTGGCGATTCCTAATTTTAATCCCATTGAAAGTTCTATGTTAAACCGCCTGATAATCATATTTGATATACCGATGGGTGGCGGGGATATGAGAAGGGCTGCAATAAAGAGGGCAATGCCTGGAATGTAGTTATTATCAACAATGATCAGGTATAATCCCAGGAGTCCGAGATATATGCCCAGTCCTGCTACCAGAAGCAGTCCCATTTTGTAAAACCTGAGGTATTCGGTAATATCTTTTCCGAAAAGAGCTTTCCCTCCACTTTTTTGTGTTTGCTTTTTCAACCTATCACCCTGCGCGCTATATTCGATAGTTTATGTGGCTGCTGGCATAAATAATTGCTTTACTTGCGCAGGGTACATCCCATGCCTTCCAGTAATTCTTCCATTTCCCTGTGTATTTCGGTGGCATCCAGGTCCCCCCGTATTTTCAAACGGAAGGTTGCACTTGGGCCCTTTTTGTGCAGATATGTATCGATCGTTTTGACCTTCACCCCTTCTATGCGACAATCCAGGATTTGTTGTATTGTAAAGGGCCTGGCTGACTGGGGAATGAAAACAGAGATGTCGCGCAGAGTTGGTTTGAGTTTATTCTCTTTCCAGTGATTCAATTCATCTGCTGACAGGATCCTTATGTTACCTATTTTGAGTTGCAGTTCCCTTTTCCCTTCTTTAAGGGTTACATTATGCGAAGTAACCTTTTTGATAATTCCAACATGTATATTTCTGGAATATATGTGCAAAAGTCCCCTCTCTTGACCTGTGGAGTGTACGAGTTCCTCGAATTCGGCTACCTTACTGTTTATGAGTTTGTCCGAGCGACGTAAAGCAGAGGCCGTGTCGCCAAAATGTAGGGCTGCTGCTTTCATTTCTTCACAGAATTGTCCTGTGTCATGGGAACGTACCATTGAAGAAAAATGTCTGCATTGATCTATAAACACGTCATGTACGTGGATAACTTCAGGATTCTCCATCTGGATGAGGGCATAAAGTTCGGGGTTTTGCCCCAGAATGCGTCCCACAAAATCCAGCATTATATCATATACCGGACTCATAAAACGCCGGGAACCTTTCACATCAAAATCCAGCGTCTGCATGGTTGCGCCAATGGTAATATAGGCAAAATGGGTGAGTCCCTGCACAATGGATACAAAATGGTCATGTTCATCGGGAGTTATGATTTCTATATTCGCCTCTTCTTCACTTAAGAGGTTGAATATATGGTCAAACCACTGATCACACCTGCCTTCTACGGGGGTGAGTATAAAGGTCTGGCCCTGCAGGGAGGGAATAGAAGGACCAAACATTGGATGGGTCCCCAGAAATTCTACATTTTCAGGAACGTATTTTTTCATGGCCTCAACAGGTTTTTTCTTCAATGATGTCAGGTCCATGAGCAAACTCCCCTTTTTCATTTTAGAGGCAGTCTGTGCTATAATGGTAGGTGTTATGTTGATTGGTACTGAAATTATCACAATGTCACATATCGGGATCACAATCTCAGGCTCAGCTGTAAAATGCACATCCAGTCTTTCGGCAACTTCCGCTTTTCCACTGCGGCCACTTATCCATACTTCATAACCACGTTTTTTGAAAAAGGTTGCAAACCACTGACCCATTTCCCCCGTACCACCGATAATGAGTATTTTCAATCCAGGCCCTCCAGTACGGCCTTGCGCATGACTTCCACCGGTGGTTTTTGGCCGGTCCATATCCTAAAAGCTTCGGCACCCTGGTGGACAAGCATTGCAACCCCGTTGATAGGTTTGGCGCCTGCAAGTTCTGCTTGATGCAGCAGTTTTGTTTGCAGGGGATTATAAACTATGTCAAAAACAGCCAGATCCGGATGCAGGATATCCCGATTGGCAATGGTTGCATCAATATGTGGATGCATTCCCACGGACGTGGCATTGATCAGTATGTCACTGTCTTGCAACAGTCCTTTTAGGTCCTCTATTCCTGCATGACTACAACCGACATCCTCTGCAAGAGCTTCTGCCTTTTCAGGGGTACGGTTTGCAATTGTTACACAAGCTCCCTTTTCTGCAAAGTGAAAGGCAATTGCACGAGCGGCACCCCCGGCACCGACAAGAACGACGTTAGAGGATTCTATTCCCACTCCTGCTTCCCGCAGAGCCAATTCAGCTCCCAGCCCATCAGTGTTGTGTCCCCTTATTTCATCACTGAAGGATATGGTGTTGACAGCCCCTATTCTGCGGGCCAGTGTATCTGGGTTTGTAAATTCTAATGCTTTTTCTTTATGGGGCACAGTGATATTGAGGCCGCCAAAACCCATTGCCTGTGCTCCCTGAATGGCGTCTTTGAGATTTTTTTTCATTACCCTGAATGCATGGTATTCACAATCCATTCCCAGTTTCCAGAACGCTGCATTGTGCATTGCCGGGGAGAGGGAATGTTCGATAGGGTCTCCCAGTACACCGAATACCTTTTTCATACGATAGTCTCCAGGGCCTTTTTAAGCTGGTCTATTCTGATCTGTCCCGGAGCGACCGGTTTTTCCACGCAGCCGTAGGTCAGTAATGAACCGTATCTGCAGGCAATAACCCTGCTGTGACGTCCCAAATCCCCCATAGCAATAACACAAACTTCTCCCCTTGCCTGCAATGCAGCATGGAAAAGTTCCAGTATATCTTCGGGTTTTTGAGGCATGACGGCGAGTTTGGCTATATCGGCTCCCTTATCCGTGCATTCGTTGAGAATAGCAACCATCTCTTTTAGAGGAGGTGTGGTCTCAAAGAAATGGGAGGACATAATTACCTTTGTTCCCTGTGATTTTGCCTCCTCTACCATACGGTTTCGAAGGCAATCGGTACTTTTGCGCTCGATATCGATCATATCCACATAAGGAATCAAATCTTCCAGCAGGGTCATTCTTTGCTCTTCTTGTCCCTGCCAGTTGCCGCCTTCGGAATGTGCACGATTGGTTGCAATACGAGGTAATTCACCCTGTGAATCCAGCAAGTCGAACAATTTCTTTGCCTGCACAGCCTCTTTTTGTTCAAGCAAATCCAGCCTGATTTCCAGAATATCCGCACCAAGCACTTTGGCGATGCGTGCCTGTAAAAGAGGGTCGCTGTCAATGGATGCGACAATTTTTACATCTTTGTCGGGGACAAAATCTGTCATGTTCATTTCTCTATGATTGTTTCCTGGACTTTCATCCCGAAATGCCTGCCAGTATCTTCCATATGCACCAGGACCTCATCCCCTTCCTTCAGAGAGGCTATGGATACCGGTTTTCCATTGCTTGAAACCAGTTTTATTGTTTCTGCATTCTGGAGGATATTTTTCACTGTATTGCCGTCTTTGGATTGGGCTTCCACAAGCATCAGGGGGCGGCGTTCGATCTTAACCCTGCCCACAATTCCCTTACGTTGCTGGCCTTCTGTATTTACAATAGTTACTTCATCGCCTGCTTCCAGCTCGGACAGGTATCTTGTCTTATCTCCGACCTTAACATAAGCATGAACTGCTCCGGCATTTACCCTGAAAGGTCTGGATGCTACATAGGGACTTTCTTCGGATTCAGAATGCACGAGGAACATTCCGGCGGATTGGGAGCCCACAAGCATGCCTTCTCCCCTTTCCATTAAGTTACAGGTATCCACACAAACCCTATCGCCCATTCCGACAGGTTCTATCTTGGTGATAGTGGCAGGTACAAGATCAACCCCCTCTACACCTGCTTCTTCTGCAAGTTTTACGGTTTTTTTCAGGATGTCGGGATTTGCAGTATCCAGCAGGACACCATCGGACCCATGCTCCATGGTCTCCAGGGCAAGTTTTGCCTCATCGACGTCTCTGACACCGGATATTATATTCACTTTTTTTTCCTGAAGTTGTGCTATAAGATTTTCCAGAGGTATGACTTTCCAGTCTGTACCGATAGCTATCAGGTAGTCACATTCAGTCCCAATTGCAGCGGCAAATTTCTCATATTTTTTGTCCTGGATTACCACCAGGGCAGCGATACTTTTTTTCTGGCGTCTCAATGTTGCCAGCTGTTCAAAATCCCGGGAGTTATTCATATCCACAGGTAATGGAAGCGTCCCATCGCCTTCACCTCCGCGACCGATAACTATTATGTCTGCGGCAGTATCCGCATTATCGGTAAATGCGGCAATTTTGATGTCTCCAAGTTCTTTTGCTTTATCTACATCTTCCGCCTCTACCAGAACACAGTCGGCACCGGATTCCAGGCCGCCTGTTATACGTTCTTTCTTATCTTCCCAGTCGCCTTCGTCAGCACGTATCCATACCTGCTTTTTCATTTTGTATCCTCACTGAAGTTGCTTGAGGGCTTCATCCACGGTTTTATTCCGGTGTGCGATCTCTGTGATCGCCTGGGTCATCCGGGTGGGACTTGGGTGCTGGAACACATTCCTGCCAATGGCAACACCACGGGCACCTGCATCCATTGCTTCACGGATCATTTCCAGGAATTCCCTGTCAGTGTTGGTCTTTGGCCCTCCTGCAATTACTACGGGTACAGGGCAGCCTTCTACAACTCTGGAGAAACTTTCAATGTCTCCGGTGTAGACGGTCTTGATCACGTCGGCCCCGAGTTCAGCTCCTACACGGGCTGCGTGGGCTACCATCTGTGGGTCCCTGGGGTTTGTGACCTTTCTGCCCCGGGGGTACATCATAGCAATCAGGGGTATGCCCCAGTAGTCACATTCTCTACCTATGTGACCCAGTATCTTAAGTTGTTCGGATTCGGTTTCCGATCCCACATTGATGTGTACGGATACGGCATCTGCTCCCATACGGGAGGCTTCCTCTACGGTGCAGACCAGCACTTTATCATTGGGATCGGGTCCCAGTGAAGTTGATGCACTCATGTGGATTATGAGTCCCACATCATGGCCATATCCTCTATGGCCGTGGAGGATCATGCCTTTTTGCATGAGAACTGCATTGGCTCCTCCTTCGGCAACACTGTTTATGGAATCGGCTATGTTGATCAATCCCTTTATTGGTCCATCTGTGATTCCGTGGTCCATAGGTATGATGACCATATTCCTGCTGTCTCTGTCCATTATTCTTTCAATTCGAATTTGTTTTCCTATTTCTGGCATATTACCCCTCTATGGATATCATGTTAGTGTGTGACATGGTATCACTCAACTCTATTTATAATTTTCCCTTTTTATTTTCTATTAAGCGTTTGCGTATATAAAGAAAGTTGATATCCTGCCGGAATAAGCTTATATATGCAGTTCTCCTTCTGGCAGATATGGAAGAGCTGAGAATCCTTGTAATCAATAATCACGGGCAATTCTGTCATCTTATTCACAGGACCGTAAGGGACCTTGATATGGATACAAGTATAGTTCCCAACACAACCCCGGTTGAGGAGATACTTGCCGAAAAACCGGATGGGCTTATTTTTAGTGGGGGTCCTTCCCTGGAAAGAGGAGGTCTATGTGAAGAATATGCAAAAGAACTGGACATTCCGATTCTTGGTATATGCCTGGGTCACCAGCTTATCGCACATGCCTATGGAGGGTCCACGGGAGCCGGCAGCCATGGCGGATATGCTGCCGTGGACGTAGAGGTTGTGGAGGAGGATGATATTCTCAAAGGCCTTGGTCCCCGCATTTCCACCTGGGCTTCACATGGGGATGAGGTTACAGAGCTGCCACCAGGGTTTGTGAAACTTGCCCGCTCTGATATATGTGCTATCGAAGCGATGAAACATCCGGACAAACCGCTATACGGTATCCAGTGGCATCCTGAGGTTGCACATACGGACAAAGGAGAGGAATTATTCCTGAATTTCTTCGATGTGTGTGCAAATTATAAAAAATAAAGGTCCTACCAGGTCCTTACTTATTTTCATAGGTCTTCTTTAGCAGCAGGGCGTCCTCTTCTAGATTTGGACTCTCACAAATTACAAGCCCCTGGGCTCCGAAGTCCTTCAATGCCTGCATGAGTTCTGAATATTTAAGGTCTGATTTCTCGAGCACAAGATGATTCTTCTCTCCCTTGTCGGTATATTCGATTCCCGAAATATGCATGTGCATATTTTTAAGGCCTTCCTTGCCCTGGTATTCCTCGACCTTTTCCAGTACTGCACTGAATTCTGCATAGCTGTTTTCCTCACCCTTTGAGCGGGCGTGCAAATGGGCAAAATCGATGCACGGCATGACGCCTTCAATACTTGCTGAAAGCGCAAGGGTTTCTTCCAGGTCCCCAAACTGGCTGGGTTTACCCGTGGTTTCCGGACGCAGGATAGCATTGATTCCCTCATCTTCCAGTTTGCCTGCAAGTTCTTCCAGCAGGCTCTCCACTTTTGAAAAAACGGTGTTCCCATTTTGTTCATGGTAATAGGCTGAATGGAATACTATTGACCTGGCTCCACAGATATTGCCTATATAGGCAGAATCATAGATGCGTTTGATACTGGCCTGGACCTTTTCTTCTTCCTTTGAATTCAGGTTTATGTAGTAGGGTGCATGTACACTCAGGGAAATTCCTGCTTTGCGGGCTGTATCTGCGATTTTTTCCGCAGTTGGTTCTTTCATTCGCACTCCCCGTACAAATTCCAGTTCCATGCAATCCAGGCCGAGTTCCTTTACCCGCCGTACCCCACCTTCACTTCCCCTGCCTTTAGCACTGAGAGGTGTCCCGGCAGTACCGAAAAGAAGGGGCAATTCAGATCATCCCCAACTTATCCTTGAGTTCTTCCAGCTTTTCGGGTGAAATTCCTTCAAGGACGCTGAAAAAAGAATCCATATCCTCATCTTCCAGTCCCCTTACATCCTCTTTTCCATCAATTGCAAGGTCTGCCAGGTATTCCACATCTGCCCTGTCCAGTTTTTCCAGGCGATTGCGGAAATCTTCTCCTGATTCGGCAAAACGATGGGAAACCGGTCTGAGAATAAAGGGATAGGGATGTCCCATCTGTGAAATGTTGTTTCCGCCGGCTTCGGGGGCAAGTTTGTTGAAAATGTCCATATCTTTGTCTGTAAATTCCCGTCCCATGCAGGAAAATAAGAGATTTTTCCTTTAAAACTTTCCTCTCAGGTGGCCATGTATATCAATCTCGCCCTTTGATATCCTGGTTGATGATATGGGTTCTTCATCCTCTGCCATAACATAATCAATTTTGACAATTTCAAGTTCCTCTCTTCCATCCTGCCTGCGGAGTTTGTTTATTTTTTCAGCAACAGCGTACGTTTCCGGGGATACCACAATATACCGGTAGTCACCATTGACGGTAGTGCCAAAAGGATCTTCCAGTTTTTCGATCTGGTAATTTTTATCAGGAATATCAAGGCTGGCAATATAATCTTCAAGCTGGTTGCGACGGGTGGCATATGGGGGAATGTCCCTGTCCTTTTCACCTGCCATCGAGTCGGATGTGAGACCGATGTCAAGTAAATCTCCCGCAGCGATCTCAAAGGCCCTGCGAAGAAGTTTACGATGGCCGTCATGGAGGTATTCGAAAGTGCCTCCCACAGCAGTTTTTGGCATAGTTTGTGTGAGGTTTTCCCGGTTGATAAATATTTGTAAATATTAGTTGCATACGCAACAATTATATATCTCCAATTTCATCCACCGGCTATGAATTAGGACGAGCACGTGCACAGTTTGGGGGCAATGATTGCCTGCCTTCACCGGCAGAATCTGCGTTACCTTTCGCAGGAACTGGAAATATATGGGATAGGAGGCGGTCAATTCAGGTTTTTGCTTGCTCTGTATCATGTTGAAGGTATTCGTCCTGAGGAATTATCCCGCATGCTGATGGTCAACCGGGCCACTGCCACCAGGGCACTGAAAAGACTTGAGGAAGCGGGATATGTGCGGCGAACCCCTGACCCAAAAGACAGGCGTGCATTGGTG
>JASMTL010000097.1:0-2814 GCA_041694315.1 Methanosarcinaceae archaeon
ATACCTGCAGTTGCCCTGCTCAATATTGTGGCAGGTCCTATCTGATCCAGACTTTTAAGGCGGAAAAGTTCTCCGAACCCTTCAAGTTCCTTTTCAAATAGCGGGCAAAGAGCTTCTATGGTCACATCAGACTCAGACAAACCTGTACCACCGGTTGTAATCACAACATCGGCTCCATTAAATATCGATGATAAGACTGCTTTCCTTATATCTGCGATATTATCTGCCACCAGACTGTAGCACAATACATTGTTGTGAGCAGCCTTGAGAAGACCTGACATAAGTTGCCCCGATACATCATCCGCAGCAGAAGGGATATCTGTGGACCCATATTTATCAAAACGAGAAGTTGAGATGGTTATAAGACTAAAAGAATATGCTTTCTCGGTTCCTTTTTTATGCTCTTTGGTGCTGGAGCTCATAAAAGAACATATAGAAAACTGCATATATTATAATTCTGCTGCATACCTTTTACAAATACAACAAATGACCGATAAGACTTATAAACTACCAGACAGTATGGAGGGCAATATAAGATAGTACACCATCCCATCAATACATTAAAATATGTAAATCTCAATAAGGAACCAGAACTTTCGAGAATGGGATAATTCTACATCATTATCATTCCAAGGAGGCTTTTAGTCCATGACAAGAAAACCAGCAAGTATGTACAGGAACATTAAACAGCGCTCATATACACGCAGAAAGTACATGGGTGGTGTTCCGGGAAGCCAGGTAATACACTACGACATGGGAAATAAGACCGCAGATTTCCAGGTCAAGATGTCACTTATATCTGAAGAGAAATGCCAGATGAGGCATACAGCCCTCGAAGCAGCAAGGATATCAGCTAACAGGCATATGCTTTCCAAAATAGGCCGTATCAATTACCATTTCAAATTGAGAGTTTACCCTCACGAGGTCCTGAGAGAAAACAAACAGGCAACTGGTGCAGGTGCAGACCGTGTATCCAGTGGTATGAGAAAAGCATTCGGAAAAGCTGTAGGTACCGCAGCAAGAGTCTCTGCCGGGCAGAAGATATTCACTGTTTCTGTCAATAAGAAGAATTTCAAGCATGCTAAAGCTGCACTTAAAAGAGCAGGACAGAAGCTTCCAACACCAATAAGAATTGTTGTTGACGAAGGCGCAGAGCTGGTACAATAAAACCAGCTTTTGAGGAGGGAACACTTATGGAAGACTATGAATCCTTGCTTGACCGGGCAATGGAAAACCTGCCGGAAACCGAGACAACAGATGAGCGTTTTGTAATTCCGGAACCCAAGATCTATTTTGAGGGAAAAACAACGGTACTGGACAATTTCGCACAGATCAGAAGTGTCCTTAACCGTGATGCAGACCATCTGATGAAATACCTCACAAGGGAACTGGGTACCGCCGGTAAGGTTGAAGGTGGCAAGGCCATATTCCAGGGGAAGTTCCCTGTCCAGGCTATCAAGTCCAACATTAATGCCTATGCTGATGAATATGTCATATGTTCGGAATGTAACAGGCCAGATACGGAACTTGTGAAGGTTGACAGAGTCCTGATGATGAAATGCGCCGCATGTGGTGCACACAGACCTGTCAAGAAAAGGAAAGCTACTGCACCTACCCCCGAATCCGCCCTTGAAGAAGGAAAGGAATACGAAGTAAAGATTGATGCTGTTGGTTCCAAGGGTGACGGAATCGCTAAGATGGCAAAATTCACTATTTTCGTACCTGGTACTGCCAAGGGCGATGTCTTGAAGGTCAGGATTAAAAAGATCAGTGGAAACCTGGCTTTTGCAGAAAAGGTATGAGATCGCCGGCGCAGTCAAGGAGCAAAAATCCAATGCCAGGCGGTGAAAGGGATCCGGGAATCAATGTATTTTCGATCCCCGGCCTAAACATTGACCTCGAAAAATCAAATGGTTCTCTACATTTGAATTCCCGGGGTCACCTTAAGTATGCCTGCTCACCCATCCTGAAAAAAATTAATGAAAGGTTAGGAGAAGAAAAACCCGTACGTATGGGCAAGGACAGGGTGATTGCTTCTACCTGGCTGCCCCCAATCCCGAGCGGTCCTTTCAAAAGACTCCTGAACGCTGAAGTACAGCATGCTTTGGGAAAACGGGTTCCTGAAACCGTTTCTTTTGAGATCACACGGCAATGCAAATGTAATTGTGATCATTGCATCATAAGTGGGGGAGAGGAAGATATTGACACAGAAACTGTCAAGAAAACCATAGATGATGCTCTTGACATGGGTGCATTCATAATTATTTTTACAGAAGGAGATCCTCTTCTCAGGGAAGATATTTTTGAATTAATAGATTATGTCGACAAGGAACGTGCAATTGTCAATATGTACACACCTGGAACAGACATGAATCCGCAGACGGCAAGAAAACTAAAACAAGCCGGCCTGCATAATCTTCTGGTCAGCATATATTCAACTGATCCCGAAAAGCACAATGCGGTCAGGAAACTTGAGGGGGCATTTGATATGGCTACATCCGCCATTAAATATGGACTGGATGCCGATTTATTAGTCACTATGTGCACACATGCCTCCCCGAAAAATATGGATGAACTCCCACAACTCTATGCTCTTGCAACACAACTGGGAGTGAGCGAATTTTCAATCTGGGAAAGTGCTCCTAAAAAAAAGGGTGATGCTATTATATCACCTGAGGACAGGAGGAAAGTCCTTGAAATGCACCATAAAGCCAATTCCACAGAAACCGGCCCCAGAATATTTACCAATACTTATTTTGAAGGTGAGATGCTGGGTTGCATGGCGGCTCAGCGCTGGATGCATATCTGCGTGGA
>JASMTL010000098.1:0-11368 GCA_041694315.1 Methanosarcinaceae archaeon
ATCTTTGAAGACAAGGCCTTTTTCCCGTAACTTTTTGATTTGAGGAAGAATGGAGGAAGAGGTTACATTAAGGTGGCCTTTTACCTTCTTAATATCAGTGGGACCTTCAAGCAAAAGCAAAAGGAATCTTTCTCTCTTGTCGGAAAGAAAAATAGTGTCAATAAGTTCCTGTGGAGCCATTCAATATCCCTCAAATTTCAATCTTTTCACAAAGAGAGCAATAATAGTCGAAAAGCTCATCTCCCCATTTAAGGGCACTCTCTTCAAAACTCATTATATCTTTATGATCATAACGGCCGTTTTTATCAAGAAAACTTATGTAAGTAAAACGATCTGAAGTGTCAAGGCCCGGGGGTCTGCAATTTTCCGGGAAAATATACACATGAATATGTGGAGCCCTTATAAGACGGGCCATTTTAGAATCACAGGACTGTTTCATTCTTTCAAAAACCGGTGGCGTCATGATCAAAGACATGCTCTCTGCATGTTCCATTAATTCACAATAAATATCAGGATATTCCGGTCGGTAAAAGGAGATTATCGATTTTATATTTTTGGACTTGAGCAGGTTTTCAGTGAATTCCCGGGGAATTTCAAACGTATGGTTTAAATCAGGTTCAATCAAAAGGTAATTCCCAAGTTCATACAGCCTGCGAAATAATTTTGGTGGTAGTTCACTTAAGTCATGCGTTTCCAGATATGTATCATCATTGGTCACCATCTCTATTGTATTCAAAAGAGGAAGCATTTTTTCAACAATTAGCCCGCCGATAGTGGAAAGGTAGTATTGTTCATCCTCTTCAACTATCAGATACTTCTCTTTCAGTTTTTTGATCTGGGGCATCATGCCCCTAGAAGTCACATTCAGAGATGTCTTAATCTGGTCGATGTTCCTGGGGCCTTCCATTAAAAGAAGCAAGAGATATAATCTCTTATCAGAAAGCCAAACCGTATCACTTAGCGAAGAACTCATTATATCAGATAGCTGTTGAAAATGGATATTATTAATAGTTTATGTATAAAAAAGGGAAAAAACAAGATCGATATATGATACCGATCTTGAACAATGGTCTTAGAATACCAGACCGAGGTCTTCGAGTTTCTTCTTTGCACCGTCGTATACCTTGACGTACTCGTCAGTTGGTGTAACGGTTGCAACATCATAGCATTCCTGGAATGTCTTGCCTGCAGGTGCATTGGCATAATCGCCTTCGTAGCTTGCTACAAGTTTATCCAGAATCTGGTTGACAGTATTGATATCCATACCAGCGGTTGCACGTGCGACTTCTCCCATCATACGGGCTTCCATACCGGTTGTCTTGTCAGTGATGACACCCTTGGCGGATGCAACACCGGACAGGATCTCACGGCCTGATGCCGTATCGGTCATGGACTGGGCAGCAGCCTCAAGCAGGCACATCTCGGTACATGGACCTGCACATGGATAGTACTGGTTACCGGACAGCAGATCTGTGAACTCGGAAATGGTGGCACATGTCCAACCTGCGATCATAAGGGTCTCACGGGTATTGGTGGAGCCCCAGCGAATGTGCACAGGACCATCAAGGTGCCAGCTGGCACTGCTCATTACCATAGAGTTCAGGTGGGTTGCAACATCGACAATGGCTGTTTCCTCAACACCGCCGGCGTAGCCTCCAAAGATAGGCATCTGTTCATCCATGATGATGTCACTGTTACCCTTGTAGTGGGCAATGACAGCGATTGCGTCAAGATCGATCTTAAGTTCGTTCAACTGGGAGACTTCGTGGCTGTCGTTGGAGTTCATACCACCGACACAGTCTGCACCGATGTTACCCTGGGCAGACAGGGAAGTCTCAGGGCCCTAAACGGCCATACCGGGACGACCTGCCATGGAAGCGGCGGTCCTGATCTGACGGGTTTCGGATTTGGATGCAAGAACTTCGTAAGGACTACCGGGGACAGGAGATTTGCCACGGGCAGAGGTCATTACACCGTTGACGATGGTGTCACATTCTTTCTCAAGAGCGTAACTCATGTGCACGGGCATGAAGACCTCTTCGGAAATTGGGGAACCGGTTGGACCACCCTGGACGATTGGTTTCCTCTTGTCACCTACTTCACGTTTTTTCATGTAAACTGCGTCACGACCGGTACCAAGCTGGAATTCCCTGTGCGGATTGTTGATGGCATCCCAGATCTCGTCTTCTGTGTATTTGACGATACGATGGGTGTCGGTACACCAGATACCACAGTCCAGAAGCATCTCGAAACCGGCTTTGAACAGCCTTTCCATCTGGTCCTTGTCGGTTGGAACGAATTCCTTGCCAAAGTCAAGGTTGTATTTCTGCTTCAGTTCCATTGTCTTCATTGGAATGGTCATCAGATCCCAGTCATCCTGAGTGCATTTTTCACCGGTCTGGGCACGGTCATAAAAATCATAGCAGGTTACGGATTTGGTAAATGTCATAAATTATCCTCCCGGTTTTATTTTTTCATTAATTCAAGAGCCACGTTTGCTGCCTCAGCTGCGTTTTCTGCTGTTGCGTCAGCACCGATTTCCTTAATCCAGGAATCTGTGACCGGAGCACCACCGAACATTACTTTTACAGAGCCACGGAGACCCTCTTCTTCAAGCAGACGCATGAGGTCTTTCTGGCCGAGCATGGAGGTGGTCATGAGGGCAGAGCCGGAGAGCATAAGTTTCTCGCCTTTGTGGGATGCTACTTCTTCGATGACCTTGTCGTTGGGTACGTCAACACCCATGTCTATAACGTTGAAACCGTTTGCATCAAGCATGGTTGCAACAAGCCTGTGGCCAATATCATGGATGTCGCCTTGCTGGACAAACTTGATGCAGGTTCCAACTGATTCAGAAGTTTCATCTTCTGCAAGAATTGGATCAAGAATTTCCATTGCACCCTCCATGGTTTTGGCCGACATCATGATCTGTGGAAGGTAGATATCGACGATTTCGAATTTGTCACCGATGATCTTCATACCGACAGACAGACCATCGTTGATGATCTCAAAAGGAGTTAAACCTGCATCCAGGGCTTCCTGGACGAGGGGGCCAGTACCATTGACGTCCTGATTGACAATCGCATCTCTGAGTTTATCGTATATTTCCTGTTTTCCCATTGAATCGCCTTATTTATATATTGTAGATAAACGATGCATCTGAATAAGAAGACACTTACCGTCTACCTACTACTTAAATCTAATTGTTTATTATATATAAATATTATTAGCATCGAACATAACTGATTATAACGAAAAATACAATTAAATAAAATAATGAAAAATGTATCTTATAATTAAATAATTAACATAAATGCCTGGAAAGGGGGTTAAAGCATATCGAACACATTACAAAATTTAAAAGTAATTTGCACTTCATAAGATACCAACATAAAGGTTTCTCATTGGAAGAATCTGCAAAAATGCAGATCCACATATGACAAAGAGGATAGAATCATGATGATATTCCTGATTATTTCCAAAACATGGGTGTGACAGACTTTCAAAGTTCAATGAAGAACAAAAATACTAACCGATGTAACTATGGCAGACGTCAGGCAGCTCAATCTGGAGGATAAAGTCGACAGGGTTTTGACCACAGGATGTAATGCAATTGGAGTTGCTTTTGATGAGGCACCGCAAGAATTACTGGAAGCCTTTGACAAAGCAAGTCTTATTATCAGCAAAGGTATGGCAAATTACGAAACACTTTCAGAAAGGAAAATGGGCCCTATTGCCTACCTGCTGCAGACAAAATGCGAAAGTGTTGCACAGGACATGGGTCTTGAGAAGGGATATTCGGTTGCCAAGCTCATGAGGTGAATTTATGTGTGAACTAAAAGCAGTTCTGGTAAGGGAAGAAGGGAATAGAGACATTATAATGGAATCAGCTACACGTGTGGTTGTGGAAGGAGACGAAATTGAACTTACAGGCATATTCGGTGAAAGAGAAAATGTGCAGGGCTCGATAAAGGAAATCAATTTTTCAAAGGGAGAACTTATAATACTTGGAAATGACTAAATATCAAAACTAAGGGAATAGTAGCAAATCCCTTTAACTGCAGATATAGCCGACATTATAGGGGAGGTATTAAATGACAGTCAAAGTTGCAATAAACGGTTACGGAACCATCGGAAAGAGAGTTGCAGACGCTGTAAGCGTCCAGGACGACATGGAAATTATAGGAGTGGCAAAGACCCGCCCCAATTTTGAAGCTTTTATGGCAAAGAAAAAGGGATTTGATGTGTTTGCACCTGAAGATAGAATAAAGGGTATGGAAAAGGCAAATTTTGAGGTTGCAGGTTCCATTGACGATATGCTTGAAGGGGCAGACATTGTTGTAGACTGTACACCTGGCGGAATTGGTGAAAAGAACAAACCAATTTACGAAAAGGCAGGCATCAAAGCCATCTGGCAGGGGGGGGAGGACCACGAACTTGCAGATTGTTCATTCAATGCACAAAGCAATTATGAAGAGGCAGTCGGAAGGGATTTTGTGCGAGTGGTCTCCTGTAATACGACCGGCCTCTGCAGGATTATCAAACCTCTTGAGGACGAGTTTGGAGTAAACAAAGCAAGAATAACCCTGATGAGAAGAGCTGCTGATCCCGGAGATATCAAGAAAGGACCAATCAATGCTATTGTTCCCAATCCCATAAAGCTGCCCTCCCATCATGGCCCGGATGTCAAAACCGTCCTCCCAGGCATCGATATCACTACTACAGCTGTGAAACTTCCTACAACCCTTATGCACCTGCACACTGTCAACATGGAACTGAATAGCGAATGTACAGCAGAAGAAGTAGAAGATTTACTGGCCAAACAATCTCGTGTACGCTTTGTTGGACAGGGTATCACTTCCACGGCAGAGGTCATGGAAATGGCTCGCGACATGAACCGCCCAAGATGTGACATGTGGGAAAACTGTGTGTGGAACGAATCCATTACGATCTATGAAGGAGAACTTTACTTCTTCCAGGGAATTCACCAGGAATCAGATGTAATTCCCGAAAATGTTGATGCAATACGGGCTATGATGGAAATTGAAAAGGACGGAACAAAATCCGTAGCAAAAACTAACAAAGCAATGGGTATCTAATACCCATCTTTTTTATGCAATCGATACAAAGTCTCCTTGAAGTTTGTAACCATGCTTCAAAAGAGGCTAATGAGTCCATAAAAGACCTTGTCGGGAAAAGAGAAGCATACAAATCTGTCTACATGGGAGCAGACGGGACCCATACAAGGCTGATAGATGACAGGGCTGAAAAAGCAATTTTTGAAGTGTTGAAAAGTTATGGCAATTGCCGCATCCTCAGTGAAGAGTATGGGGAATACATTCCTGATAAAAAACCTGAAATAACTTTTGTAATTGACCCTCTTGACGGCACATATAATGCATCCCATGGAATCCCGTTTTATTCAACTTCCATTGCTGTTGGCAATGCGGACCTTTCTTCTATCTACTTTGGGTATGTCAAAAATCTCTGCACAGGTGATATATACCATGCATATAAGGGAAGAGGCGCATATCTAAATGGAAAAACAATAAATACATCCAGCCGAAAAATGTTAAAAAATTTCAGTATCAGCCTTTACGGTTACCATAATAATGTAGAAGATACCCTGGAGCTTTCCAGAAAAGTAAGAAGGGTTCGAATCCTGGGAAGTGTGGCTCTGGAACTGTGCTATGTTGCCTGCGGCAAACTTGATGCTTTTGTAGATATCAGGAATTCACTGAGACTCATTGATGTTGCTGCAGGAAAACTTATCCTTGAAGAAACAAATGGAAAAGTAACTAACGGAAAAGGTACAGAATTATACCTTCAGGACAGTGTTGTAAACAGGCTTTCCATGATAGCATCAAACGGACATGCCCACAGGGACATACTTAATTTTGTGGGGAGAAAAGATGAAAGTAAATAAAATCGGTATAGTCTCCAAATATGATAGTCCAAAAGCCCTGGAAATGGTTGAGACCATTGTGAAAAGATTCACTTCACAAGTCGAAATTGTGCTGGATGAAGAGTCTTTTGACATGTTAAATCTTCCTGAAACAGAAAGACTGCCTGTGGAAAAAATGGAAAAAGCAGGGATCAACCTGATAATTTCAATCGGAGGAGACGGAACAGTTCTGCGCAGCATATCCAGGATGGATGACCCCCTGCCACTTCTGGGAATAAATATGGGAATGCTGGGGTTCCTTGTGGATGTGATGCCCGACGAGGCGATTCCTACTATCGAAAAAGTGCTGGAAGGATTCGAATACACCGAACGTTGTCGTATTGCAGTCAAACTTAACGGGAAGGAATTACCCTGTGCCACCAATGAAGTTGTACTGACCACAGCCAGACCTGCCAAGATACTGACATTTCGGGTGACGGTTGACGAATGCATGATAGAAGAATTCAGATCAGACGGAGTAGTGATTGCAACCCCCACAGGTTCCACAGCCTATGCTATGAGTGCCGGAGGACCTATTCTGGATCCCAGGGTCAATGCTACCCTTATAGTCCCTCTCGCACCCTTCAAACTTTCAGCCCGGCCCTGGGTGGTACCCTCCGACAGACCCATAAAGGTAGAAATAACTATCCCGGAAAAGGAAGCTGCTGTTGTTATTGATGGACAGCATACTTACACAATGAAAAAGGAAGATACCATTCATCTTACAAAAGCAAAAAATCCTGCTCGTTTTGTAGTGACTGAACGCAGTGGTTTCTATGAAAAAGTACAGTCAAAACTTCGATGATACAAACACATATCTTTAAATATAAAAGTAAAGATAGGACCGGATAGCGATAACATGGTTCCAGATAAAGAGTATTCCAGAAATGAAATGATGGATTTTATTGATATTCAACCTCTTGACATAGAGATATGTGATGTAACCCTCAGGGACGGCGAACAAACCCCCGGTGTTGCATTTACCAGAGAAGAGAAAATGGACATGGCAAATGAGCTGGATGCAATTGGTGTCGAGGTTATTGAAGCCGGATTCCCTGTCGTTTCGTCTTCTGAAAAAGAAACGGTTAAGGAAATTAGCAATATGGGCCTGAATGCAAAAATATGTTGCCTGGCCCGGTCCATCATAGGAGATGTGGATAATGCTATTGATTGTGATGTCGATATAGTAAGCATTTTCATAGCTCTTTCAGACCTTCACTTAAAGCACAAATACCACCGCTCCTGCAGTGATGTACTTAGTTGCTCTATGGAAGCAGTAGAGTATGCAAAAGACCATGGACTCAAAGTCCGGTTTGCAGCAGAGGATGCCACTCGTACACCCATACCCACCCTGCAACACGCATTCCAGGAAGCGGAAAAATACAATGTGGATTATGTGAGCATCGCTGATACCATCGGAATATTAAATCCTTCTACTACCAAATACCTGGTTGAAAAGATAAAAGAAAAGGTACATACACCAATATGTATTCACTGTCACAATGATATCGGACTTGCCACTGCAAATACTTTAGCAGCAGCCGAAGCAGGGGCAAAGCAACTTCATACTACAGTAAACGGTATCGGAGAAAGAGCAGGAAACGCTCCTCTGGAAGAAGTACTTGTAGCCCTTCGTGTCCAGTATGGAATTGAAAACTACGATACCACACATCTTAACAGGCTTGCAAGAAAAGTTGAAGATTATTCCGGCCTGACAACTCCCGTAAATAAAGCTATTGTGGGCAAACATGCCTTCACGCATGAATCCGGGATACACGTGATGGCAATCCTGGAAGAGCCGCGAACGTACGAACTCTTTTCCCCGGAAATGGTTGGCGGGGCCCGTAACCTGATAGTCGGTAAGCATACAGGCCTGAAGGCTTTAAAAGGGATAATTGAGGATATGGGAAATTCCCTTGAACACGAAGAATTATGTACATTAATGGAAAAAGTAAAGAATTGTACAGAAATCAAACGTGGAATTTCGAGAACACGTCTGGAAGAAATGATCGATGATATCAGGTCCTGTAAAAGAGATGAAAAATAAATTCAAGACATCTCTTCTTCAGGTATCGAAACCTCTCCTGTATTCAAAATTACAACATAATCAGAAGAATTTCTAAGCGCAGTTGAAAAACCAGGCTCTACACCAAAGATTATAGTTTCTTTGCCATGTTCATTTGCTTTATTCAACAAGGGTTTAAAGTCAGCATCCCTTGTCACAAGTGCAATTGTATCAATATTGGGATTATGAACAAGATCCATTCCCTCAACAGCAAGCCTTACATCCACATCGCTTGAACAAATAACAGGTTCGAAACCATTGTTTTCCACGGCTTCTACAAGTTTATTAGAAGCATACTGATTAAGGAAAACACGCCCTATCTTGACATTACCGTACTCTTTCAATACATCCCTTATTTCTTCTAAATTTACATCAAATTCCTTTCTCAGGACATTGGGGCCATCTACAAGAAGTCCAATACTCCTTCGCCCTACTTCCTTTTTCGTGCTCAGGTATTTGACTATGGAATTAAATCCGGTTTTTACATTCTGCATATTGCCTCTTATTGCAGGTATAAACATTATAATAATAAATATATGCAACCACAGTAGCAACAATTAGCCGTAATTACAAATAATGACTATAATAACAACTAAGGACCTGCAAACCTTATAATCTTTCAGCAAGCAACCATTCATTTACACTCTTTTTGGAATATGAATCGTCCACAAGTACGAAATAGTTTTTGTACCTCCTTCCTTCTTTCTTTCTCCTGTACATAATCTCTCCCCTGTATAAGAGAAATTTATTGAATATATCCTCAAATTGCATTCTTTCTTCATTTGTCAACTCAATGATAGATTGGCCATCACGGTACCAGTTATACACTCTTAAAACAAATACTTCTCTTATTCTTTTTAATCCTTCGGCCTGTTCAAAAGCGTCAAAGTATAAAGTCTTTCTAATTTCAGGTGACCATGCTGCAATCTTTTTTTCCATATCAATAAACTGCACGGGTATTTCTTCCCCTTCACGGGGTCTGGGATATAGTAAAGAAAGATGCCCGGTGGAGCTCAATATTACCACCGCCTGTAAAAGGAACCCCGGGAAACCTTTAAGTTCTTCTTAAGTCTGCGCCCCACAATGATGCCAACAAAAACTCCACTCAAGTGGGCTGCATGAGCTATCATATCCCCGGAAATATTCATGTACATGAAAAATAAGTCCACAATCACAAAAAGTATTAGGGCAGATTTGATAGTCATCGGGAAGAATAAAACATATACAGGCAAATTTGGTTCAAGAACTGCAAGGGTTGCAAAAACACCCATTATTGCCCCACTTGCCCCGACCATCGGGTAACCAGTAGATGTCGTTGCAATAAAACCCAAAGCTGCAACTATCCCGGAAATGAAATACAGGTAAATAAACATTGAATTACCAATGCGCCTCTCCAGTATCCTGCCAAAGAAATAGAGAACAAGCATGTTGAAGAACAGGTGACCAAGACTTGCATGGAGAAACATATGAGATATCAAAGTCCAGGGTCTGGATAGGACATTACCCGGTTCAAGCTGGAATAATGTGTAATAAGGCTGGCCCAGTAAGAGCTCCAGAAAGAAGGAAAATATACATATAATTATTATGCCCATTGAAGGGCTAGAATAAAAGGAGCGTTTAGTCCTGTTAAATGCACTCCCAGCCACACCCTTTGCAGCACTTTTGGTGGCTTCCTTTAAAAAGTCCTTCACGATTTGATCTGTACCGGAGGTACTGCGGCCTCTGCTAGCACTACTTCCTGCTGCACCTTGTGGAGAGTGGAAACGTGTTTCATCAGCCAATCCTTCACACCCGTGTCTTTCAGGAAGACGATGGTCAGAACAGAAGGTTTTGCCACAATAGCGGCAGTTATACATCACAGGCTCTTTTTTACCGCATATCCAGCATTGATTATCCAAAATATCCTCCTACCTAAACACATATGCAAAAGTAAATAAATCTATTTCCATAATCAGAAAGTAGGTTGAATTAACACCGCAAACAAACAAAAAGAATTATCTATTATAATCATGATAAATACCAGAAAGACTTATATACTGAATACACAATAGTTATGACACAGTCGAGTAACTGTATAAATTATTACGAAATGATTGATTTGTAACACTCCCTTTTGTCGCTATTTCACTTATGGCAATGGGATACCCAGGAGGACATACACAGATGAGCGAACTAAAAACAGGGACTTTCTCTATCAGTGATCTGGAAAATGTCCAGATCAATATCGGCAGCATTGTAGGTGCTATCGAAAAAACCGCCGCTGAAGAAGGAGAAGTCGGACCCACTGTAAAACCCAATATCTCCGGCCTGAGGGATTGGGACTACAAACTTTTTGAAAGATATAATGCAGTCTACACCCCTATGTGTGACCAGTGTTGCTACTGTACATTTGGTACTTGTGACCTTACCGGGAATAAGGAAGGAGCATGTGGTATCAATATGGAAGGCCATAATGCCAGGGAATTCATGTTGCGTGTAATCACAGGAGCATCAGCCCATTCCGGTCACGGAAGACACCTGCTCCACCACCTGATAGACAAATACGGGGCAGATTACCCTCTTAAAGTCGGACAAACAAATATAATTGCCCCAAATGTTCAGATGGTAACAGGCAAAAAACCTGAAACTCTAGGTGACCTTGAAGATGCCCTGAGTTATGTCGAGGAACAACTCGTCCAGCTTCTTGCATGTGTCCATATGGGACAGGAAGGAGAAGCAATCGACTTCGAATCCAAGGCAATGCATGGTGGAATGCTCGATCATGTGGGAATGGAAGTTTCCGATATCGCTCAGGTTTCCTGCCTTGAAATGCCAAAAGCGGATGAAGAATCACCATTGTCCGAAATTGGTATGGGAACCATTGACTCCGAAAAACCTGTCCTGCTTGTAATCGGCCATAACGTTGCCGGAGTAACCGACATTATAGATTATATGGAGGACAATGGCCTGACAGATAAAATAGAACTCTGTGGTCTGTGCTGTACCGCTCTGGACATGACAAGATACAGAACCGAAGGAGGAGACATTCCAAAGGCCAAGGTAGTCGGAACCCTTGCCAAGGAACTCAAGATGATACGCTCCGGTGTTCCTGATGTTATTGTTGTTGATGAGCAGTGTGTACGCGCCGATGTGCTAAGGGAAGCACGGGGACTGATGATGCCTGTCATCACAACCAATGATAAGATCATGTATGGACTGCCTGATAGGTCCGAAGATGATGTTGAAGACATCATAGATGATCTCAAAACAGGCAGGGATGATGGTGCACTGATCCTTGATTTTGAAAAACTCGGTGAAGTTGCCCCCAGACTTGCAAAGGAAATGTCAAAAATACGCAAGGAAAAAGGTGTCTTGTCCCT
>JASMTL010000099.1:0-4435 GCA_041694315.1 Methanosarcinaceae archaeon
CAGAATTCCAATGATGGGGGAAATTGCTCCTTCTTTCAGGGCCCGTACCACACATGGGGAAGTGAATTTTCCAAAAGATTATGAAGGTAAATGGGTAATTTTTTTCAGTCATCCTGGAGACTTTACACCTGTATGCACCACAGAGTTCATGGTGTTTGCAAAGATGCAGGCAGAATTCAGGCAACTCAATACCGAACTTCTTGGCCTGTCAGTTGACAGTGTCCAATCACACATTTCCTGGTTGCGGTCTATAAAGGAAAAGGTGGAATTTAATGGCCTCTCGGGCATGGATGTGGAATTTCCTATAGTAGAAGACAAGGGGTTGTCAATAGTTAAAAAATATGGGATGCTCCAGCCTTCTGAGAACAAAAGATATATGCGCGATATCCAGTATATTCAGGCAGATAAGGCAACAGATGAAAACGAAATCATCAATACCCAACCTGTGAGGGGAATATTCATAATCGACCCGCAGTCACGCATCCGTTATATTGCCTTTTACCCAATTTCCAATGGCAGAAACCTTGATGAAATAAAACGCATCCTGCAGGCAATCCAGAAAACAGATTCACAAAATGTAGATACTCCTGTTAACTGGAATCCTGGTGATGATGTTATAGTATGTACTCCTCTTTCCTATGAAGATGCAAAGAAGCGCATGGAAGATAAAGAATTGAAATGTTCCGATTGGTACATTTGCCTTAAGAAGGATAAACCCTGATTCGCCCACTTACCACCTAAATCGGTTTACATGCCAAAATTGTTTTTTGGACTTCCCCATCACAGTCAATTAAGTAATAAGTATAAACTCACGAAAAAAATTATCAATTATTTATTGTATTTGCTTTTCTTTTCTGTGCTTCGTTTTCCAAGAACTGCTTGCAAAAAGCATATATGCATAAATGCACATATATACAATTAATGCTTCATGAAAAAGCTAAATTCTTCAAGGCATTGGGTGACCAAACGCGTCTTGCAATAATAGGATGCCTGTTAAAACATGATCATTGTGCATGTGATTTTGCAGCAATTACGGGCAAAGATCAAACCACTGTATCCCGCCATCTCAAGATACTTTGTGAAGCGGGAATCCTGAAGTACGAAAAAGAGGGTAGATACGTAATTTACAGCATAATGGATGATAATATGAAAGACAAACTTGAAAATTGCGGAATTGAAAAATTTGATTCATGTTGTCCTGATAATGCAGCAGATGCAGATTCTAAGAAAGAAGTTGTAAAGGATAAATACGGAAAAATTGCATTGGATGTTGTACAGGGATGTGGATGCTGCGGGGATCTCACAAAGGAAGAAATATCAACATCCATTGGCTATTCATCTGAAGATATACAATCATTATCTGCAGCGAATCTGGGGCTTGGATGTGGAAATCCTACGGCAATCGGTGAGATTAAAGAAGGCGATATCGTTCTTGATCTTGGTTCAGGCGGAGGATTTGATAGTTTTATCGCTGCAAGGAAAGTGGGCAAGACCGGGAAAGTCATTGGCGTGGATATGACAGAAGATATGATTGCAAAAGCAAGAAAGAATGCTGAAAAATATGAATTCGATAATGTCGAGTTCAAGCAGGGGGATATCGAGTCTCTACCTGTTGAAACGGGGTCGATTGATGTCATTATAAGCAACTGTGTGATCAATCTCGCACCTGACAAATCCAAAGTATTCAGGGAAGCATACCGTGTTCTCAAAAATGATGGGAGGATGTATGTTTCAGATATTGTTCTTCTGAATGACCTGACCCCCGAGCAGAGGAATGATGAAGATCTTATATGTGCCTGTATAGGTGGTGCATTGCTTAAAAATGATTATCTGGGAATGATAAAAGATGCTGGATTCAATGTCGAGATAATGGATCAAGACAAAGAGATTGGTGAAAATCAGTACTCAGGCTACCCTGTTATGAGTCTCAAACTAAAGGCTTTCAAAGCAGATGCGGGCCTGGATTGATTGCGAGATTCTGATGTGACTTGTTTTAGCGAAATTGAATGCCTCAATTAAATGCACTCTTCGGGTGTTGTATTTTGAGGTATATATTAATTTTATTTGGAATCTGATCGAAAGGGATGATCCAGGGGAATTAAGGCAGAAGATCCTTGATATTTCCTATGTTGAGTAGAAAAAATTGGGGTTCTCAAAGGGTACTCTACATGATTTGAAACGTGGAATCAGGATATACTTGGTGTCGAGCAGGCGCAGAACGTTATCGTTGACTGGCTTGAAGAACACAGGTACCTGTCGGAGAACGAGGATATCGCTGCAGTCGGGCTTGATATCAAGACACTGGATGCAAACGGCAGTCTTGATGTGCAGGATTCCCGCAGGAAGGCGAGCAGTGATATAAGAAATAATTGAAATATTGTAACTCGATTACTGGAAATCAAAATCTTTCAAATAGATAACATCTTCTAAGGAAGTATTGGCCACTATCAACTTTTTTCTTGAAACAATATCCCTGTAATCACCAGTAATAAAAAACATCTGTTCAACATTCAAACCAACATGATGTGCGTCGATAATAATTTCAAGGTCCATAAATTCTTCTTCTGCCAAACCATCTGCTTCCAATAACCTATAAATGTCGTTATAGGGATTATCACGGGCACATACTTTTACTAATTTATTTATATTCTGATAATTATCAAGACATCTTTTTTCCATGTCTCGCTGGAGATTTCTCAAATGATTTTTGGCTTCTTTTATATTTTCTACGGGGTTATTTTTAAAATACTCAATTAAGCAATCCCCGATCTGGTATCTTTTTAATACAGATGATGCATTTTTTAAGCTGAATGATTGTTTTCTGTTAAATTCTCGGATAATGTGTTTAAATTCTTTCTTTATAATTCCCAAGTTCTTTTTGTATATATCCCTACATTCCTGACAAACGGTATTACTTGAATATCGATCTAAGGAACAACGCATCACATCTAGAGATTTTAGATTCCAGTTATCGGTTTCAAAAATATAACCAATTAACACATTGTTATCAAGAAAAAGATTCATCCATGCGCTTCCCCCTTATGATTTTCGTATGCGCATTTCAGTAGTTTCTTAACAGTATCTTCGTTTTTATTTGAAAATTCATAATTGTCAGAAATAATCTCTTCCCTTAGATCTTCCAGTTCATGATAAAAAGCAGGAATTGATTGTTCATATTTTCTCTTCCATTCATCAATGATGCTTTTTTCATCAGGAATATTTTGATGATGTATTATTCTGACACCATTTGAAAAGACATCCCAGAATTTGTCCCTTAGGTCAACAATAAGACCATATTGTTTTTCGGAAGATGTACAATCCAAAATAAGACGTACAGTGTCATCCCATTCGAGATACAAATCAAATAGTTCAGGGAAATCATCTTCAGGAAAATTGTTGAGTAAATCATCCAACAACGGTTCCAGCTGATCCTTTCTTGAACCAAATCCCCTTTCTTTACGATTCACAACATCAATATAATCCTGAAAAATAGTATTGAAATCATATGGACTGTTTATTTGATATGAATCTCTTTTGACCTTTTTACCGTAATCTGATTTGTATCCATATTGTTTCCAAAGATAACGAACTATTGAATCAATCGTTTTTTTTATATCTGCTTTAAGTCCATAATCTCTTTTTGGGTGCATGGGTGGAACGACTGTGTCGTCTAAAGTATAATATTCAGTAAATTTTCTGGGAAGGGCACTATCCAGAAATCGGGGTTCTATATAAAACCCATATTTATACCAGTATCCTGGTAGTTCCATATCAATTCCTTGTTTTCTCAATCTCGTGTCAAGTAAATTCATCAATTTAGAAAAATGAGAATGATTTAAGACCGGTTTTCTATAAGTATTGAAGGCTTTTAACAGGGAATCTATACTATACTCCAATATTGGATTCGGTTTTGTTACCATCTTTCACCACAAAAAAAGTATTTCGTCTAATTGTTATCAATACTCACATGTGAGTATTGGAAGCATTTGGTATAAACCTTTTGAATTAATTTCATAATCGATTTTTGCCATAAACCCTATATTCCCCTGTCATTCATACGCCAACACTATATGGCAACTTCCCTGCTGCAGGCAGTCGAAATCAATCAACTCGAGCAGCGTATAATATCTCTTTTTGACAGGACCTTTATCAAGGCAGCAAATATAAGATCACTGAACTACAGTAAGAAACTACCTAATGAATTCCTAGGAGTGGTCAGCCAACGCCAACCAAAGCAATAATATAAAAAGACACTCCAAAATGTTTACCAAAGATCTTATAAGGGAATTAATATGATTAAAAAAGATATTATTCTGGGAAGACTTGATGAGCTGCTTGCGGAATTGAAAAAGGACTATAAAGTAAAGGAAATAGGCCTTTTTGGGTCGGTGGTGGGGAAGAATACAAAACCGGCAGCGATATTGATTTCCTTGTT
>JASMTL010000100.1:0-15120 GCA_041694315.1 Methanosarcinaceae archaeon
CACCAACAATTGAAGGGTATTCAGCTTCCAATAGTGTGCAGATAACCACTACAAACCTCGATATCCTCGGGCAGATTATTGACAGGTCTGCATCCGCAGGAGCAAATCAGATAGGAGGCATTTCTTTTGCTGTATCTGATGAAAAACAGAAAGAATTGCATGAGGACCTGATCACTGAAGCTGTGGCCGATGCATCATCAAAAGCCGAAGTACTGGCTGAGAATCTGGGTGTGGAGATCGTAGGCGTGAAGTCATCATCGATATCCGATGGTACACAGCCAAGACCATATTATGAAGAAAGTGTGGCAATGGATGCTGCTGAAAAACCGGCAACACCAATTGAGCCGGGAGAATCCAGGGTTTCAATGTCAGTTCAGGTTACATATATTGTCCAGTGAAATTTGTGAGAATTTGATAAGAACTGCCACAAAAACAGAATTCCGGGGGTTGTAGAATGGCAAATTTGCTTTCTACAATCTTCCGGATTAACTATTATTTTAAGAAAGAAGAAGTCCCCCATGTGATTCTGGCAATCAAAAAATACAGAGGGGATTAATCTGTTTTGTTCCGGATGTGGTATTAATATTCTTCACACTTTCTCTCGAAATAGTTGTAGGGATGATCGCATGAAGGACATTCTTCGGGAGGTTCAGGTCCTTTGTGCACATAACCACATTTGCGGCAGACCCATTCGACCTCTTTTTCCTTTTTGAATACTGTCCCGTTTTCCACTTTCCGGAGAAGTTTTTCAAAACGTTCTTTGTGATGCATTTCAGCCTTGCCAATCGCTCTGAGTCTTGCTGCGATTCCGGGCAGGTTCTCATTCTCGGCAGTCTGTGCAAACCCGGGATACATGGTGGTGGTTTCGTAGTCCTCACCGTTGATTGCGGCTTTTAAGTTCTCAGCGGTTGTACCGTAGTCGTTCGGGACTTCAGCCTCTATCTCAATGTCATCGAAGAATTTTCCGCTTTGTTTTTTCAGTTCATTGATCATCTGGAAACTCCATTTCGCATGCTCTCTTTCATTCTCGGCGGTGAGGAGGAAAATATCTGCTATCTGCTCGAAACCTTCCTTTTTAGCAATCTTTGAATATATTGTATACCGGTTCCTGGCCTGGCTTTCTCCTACAAATGCCTTTGACAGGTTTTCTACAGTCTTTTTCATATTCTATTTCTCCAAGTTTTCCTTTTATGAAGTGTGCTTTATGTGATTTAATTGACAAATATATAATGGTTTTTTGAATTCAATTTTTCGAAAAGTATTGAAAACAGTTATCTGTAACACCATCAACCTTTACTTCAGTTACAAGTTTGAGAAGCTTTTCTTTTTATCTGCTGTGCTTTTGTGGTAAGAAGTGTTTTTCTTTCAAAAAATCTATACAAGAACCATTTCAATATTGGATTATCTAATTGTGGCCCCATAATTTTTTATGATCTTAGGAGAGGAGATATATTTAATGAATAATTATCCCACACCACAAGAAAAACAGCGCCTTATTGAAAACTTCAAACAGAGATTGAAAACCCAGATTTCACAACAAAATGAATTAAAAAAGAGTTGACCCATATAGACATAGAAGATTTCTTGAAGCAAATTACTATTTAATAATACACTTTTTCTGAGGGCATGTATGAAAGTGTACCCATTTTCATCTACAGGTGATCAATTCTTTGATATAATGGGGTACATCGCAGTCCACATCACTGCTATTAAAGAGTATCCTGATTTTCAGTATTACTTATCTGCCACAAAACCTTTAATTTGAGTACGTATATTTCCTATTATGGAAGTCGCAATCTCAGATGATGCATTACCTGTTGTGAAAGAATCACTGGAAAAGGAGATTCTTCTGCTGCGAGCAAAGATACGCCTGGCAGAAAAAGAAATTGCTGTTTTTGAAGACAGGTATAATATGCCTTCATCCCGATTTTGTATAGAATTTGAAAACGGTGACCTCGGGGATTCACAGGATTTTTTTGAATGGTGGGGACTTTTGAAGGGGCTTGAGACCCTTAAAGCGCAGTTAAATCAAGCACAATCGGTGATTTCAAATTGGTGATGTCCGAGTACTTTGAATCAATAGAAGAATTGATTCACGATTCTGATTTCATTATGGATAGACATGTTGATTACAAGGAATTCAGTAGTTCAGAAGGGATGTTAAGGGGACAATTGGTTTTTCTCGGAGGATATGTGCTTGAATTCATGGAATATTTATGCAGTGGAAAAGAGCGTCTAAAGTACAGGTTCAATTTTTCTGATATGAAAGGAAATTTAGTATTTAGATACAATAATGCAGCCCACCATAAAGATATACATTCGTATCCTCATCACAAACATGTGCCAGATGGAGTTGAACCTTCCGTCTAAGTTGGATTAGAAGGAGTAATGGAAGAAATTGAACAATTCATTAGTAAACAAGGCTGACATACTCCCATGCCTAAGGTACGTGGGCTTTCTCTACCCCTGCACTCTCCGTCACTCATAAAGTTTGTTGGAAAACTACACTACTCCAATATTATTTTAACAATAATACGACACAGGACAAACAAAAAATTGTTTTAAAAAGAAAGTTAAAAATCGGGGTTTCTGCGCTTTACTAAAAAAAAAGAAATTTAAGGCTGCAATCATTACAGCCTTTTTTTCATTGCATAAAGTATACAAATTATTCCCATTCCCGCAAGTACACCCGGTCCGGGAGTGGTTTCTGCAGGCTCTGTTGTGTTTTCAGAGGAATTGCCGACGATAGGTTCTGCAGAACTGGAGGAGATCTGTCCGAAATCCCCGGGGTTTGAATTATTTTCCGGACTTTTATCCAGTTCCACAGCCGAGATTGCAAACGGCGAGAAACCATCCACCTGCGCTTTGAAATAGAAATAATCCTTATCCTCATTTACCTGCGCGGTTTCCAAAATCTGCCATTCATTGGAATAATGCAACAGGGCTACAGAATCTGGAATAACCCCTTTTTCGGTTAGCCAGTCCTTGCTTACCTTAAAACCAATTACAGTATCTGTCATGCCTTCGCCGTCAAACCGGCCGTCTCCCACCCAGACATTGAAATTGCGGTAAACTTTGCCTGGCGGCTGCTGATCGACAAGAGAGGAACTGTCGTCCAGGTTTTCGATCAATACTTTCACATATCCAAAATTGGCAGTACCTTCAAACTCGATGAAGGATATCGAATTATCCTCAAAGTCATAACGCACATCTTGATCTGCAACCACTTTCTGGATCCGGGAGGATTTCTATACAATATTCTCCCGACTCTCCCGGCTTTTGGTCATACCTTTGACCACATTACCTGAAGGCTTTCTTTTTGTCGGGGCAACATCAATAATTACAGTATTATTGATATTGCCAGCCCGATCTACGGTTTTGAGACCGATTTCATAATCACTTCCAGATCTGAGATCAGCGACCCTGTAGGAAGAGCCTGATGTGTTTGCCTGGAAGACACCATCCAGATAGACCTCGACGTGATCAAAATCGTGGTTTGCAGGATTGGTCCAGCCCCAGGTTATAGAGCCAGATGTGGAAGATTTTATGTGGAGATCGGTTGTACTCCCGGGAACAATATCAACGGTCTGTGAAGTATTGTTTATCCGGGTACTGTTCACATAACCGTCTGTATCCACGGACTTAAGGCCAATGGAATGATTCGTACCATCCAGCAGTCCTGTGAGATTGTAGTATGTGCCCGAGGTGGTGGATATCAATGTGTTATTGATGTAGACCTCGGTATGATTGAAATCCTTTTCATCGGGGTTGGACCAGGTCCAGTTTATCCAGGATGGTCCTACGACTGCTGTGAGATTGGATACAGTGGAGGGTGGTGCAGAGGTAAAGGCCTTGATACAGATACTCGTATTGTTAAGTTTACCCACGTCCGTCCAGTTGGAGCCATCGAAACTCATAAAACTCTCATTTGGGTTTGCAGAGGCCCGGCTTGAATAACTGGATTCGGGATATTCTGTTGCCAGAGGATATTCATACTCGGGGTTGGATATTTTATTGGTTACCGAAAATTTTTGTCCTTCTGCCAGATTTACAGGGGTGTCAAGGGTTAGTGTATGATAACCTGCATGTGCAAAGATACCATTAGTTTGTGCCAGCAGGGTTTGCCCTACAGGAGTAGAGGATGAGAGGTTTGTGTATATACTCACATTGTAAACCGCATTTGTATCTGTGGTATAGAAACTGACCGCTTCCAGATATTCTTCAGATGAGGACTGGAAAACATTGGCTCCATGGACTGTTGTAGAATTAGAAAACCCGCGGGAATCCGTATAACCCAGAGGATCATACTGATAGATGTTGTCATAATTGTCTGCATCTTCGGTGGCATTCAAAACGGCCGGATGCCCTGGATGATCATTGAATGATTTTTCGTAGTAGGAGATGTAAAAATATCCTTCATCTCCGACGCCTGTACCCCAGCTGTTCTTGAGAATGAAGGCTCCGTCACCCGGAGGTGTAATTTTGAAATTTTCTTTGGGGTAGGAGTCGTTCCAGCCTACAAGAGCCACCGCATGGCCGCCATCATATACAGATTCGTTGTAGTAATAGGTTGTATAAGTATCGTCAAAAGCACTCATGTTTACCATGAAATAGGAAAAAACGGCTCCATATTCCATGACAGCTTCCTTGAGATAGGCATCATCAGAAACCTGGTACTCCTCATCGGTAAAATTAGCCCGGGTGGGCAGATATAGTACCTCCTGTATATGCTTTGTTACAGGTTTGTCGGGATTTGTGTAATCATTGTAACTGGAATTGTCACTGTATGGATCATCGGTTTCATTGACAGGCCCGCTCCAGCGTGCCAGGTAGGCCGTGGCCATCAACATATTACCCCCCTGCTCAGAATCAAAACCTGTGGGACTTTCGTTTGAAAGGATGTTCTTCATGTGGTTCTCGGAAAAATCATAGGGGCCTTCATCATAGGTGCAGGATTCCAGGGAGGCATAGGTTGCAAATGTCCAGCATGAGCCGGTCTCTCCCTGATCCCTTACTGGTGTAACGCTGTTATTTTCACGCAGGTCATAGGAGTCGGGAAGGGATTGTGCTGTAAAAAGGCGATTGCTACCGGGTTTTTTGGGTTGCAGATGACTCAAATCAACAGGAGAAGGTACCAAACCTAGGGAGTAGGATGGCGTATTGGCAGAGGACGTCATTATTGTGTTTTCATCCGATTTCTGCATATTGGATTGGTAATCAACAAATTCGGGGTTTAAGGGTGCAGAGGTTATTTCGGGGTTGTTTTCTGAGGCCAGTGCTGTATTGAACAGGATAATAGTAATAACAAAGAATAAAATGATTTTTTTGATCATAATATATTTAATAGGTTTGCTTATTATATAATTTGCTTGATAGCAGTGCTCTTCAAAGCAATCCTGACATACTCCCACGGCTAAAGCCGTGGGCTTTCTCTGCCCTGCACTCCCTCCTCACTCGTGAGAATCAAAGACGGTGTGCTCTGGGATACCGCAAATAAGGGATCAATATTTAGAGATAGATAACTGGGATCCTAAAATCTTCATTAATTTCACACCTGAAAAAATCCGTCCTGCACCTTTCTATTAAAACTTAGTCTCAATGTCGTGCTGAATGACACCAGTATTACATCGATGAGGATATGCCCTATAGTCTCGGAAAAACCGTATTTATGCCTAAAGCCTGTACAACAGCCGAGGGTTGCCTGAAACAGAAAACGCTTGTTATCACCACACCGAAGATGAATAATTGAACTCATACTCATCCACGGATGCCTCAGGCAATCCGATATCTTTGAACATCTTCTTGAAAACCCCGATGTATGTTTCTTCAGGAATCCTTTCTCCGGGAGAAAGTTCCACATGAAGATCCACACCACCCAATTTGTCCACCTTAACGGTATAGGTTGCCTCATCTGTCACATGAACTATTCTGTGGTTTGGAACCACGCAATTGATCTTGCCCACAAGCCGTTCATCCTCATAAAACAATAGGGCTGTATTGCCTTCTCCGTAGGTCCGCGAAAATTTCGAACTGGTACTCATGTTTTGCAGGTCAGCATACAGGGAAGAAGGTGCAATGGGTCTGGATAATTCCATTTTTGGACCGTTTTCTTTTTCGATTTCTGCTTTCATTTCCTGCAGATGATTCCTGGCTGTTTGCTCATCAAACCCAAAGACTGCAGTCATCCTGTCGATTATCCACCGGTCATCTGGCAGGTGTTCCATTTTGAAAGGAGAAAAGTAAGGATCAGGTCGGCTGTAATTGAAGAACGTGACGGTTGTCACATCCTCATCTATAAACATAACTTCCATTATCGTATCTGCATTATAGTAGTAGGTGCTGAATTTCAAAATGTATTCATTCCCGAGATGAGTCTCAAGTTCTGGAAGGTCGTCCGGATATATGCCTGTTGAATCCTGTGGTCTGACATTTACAAAGAAAGGACCCCGGATCTGGTAACCTGCCTCTTTTGCATTCTCCAGTAGCTTTTCATCATTTATATTTTCAAAATTCTTTCCCCCGGTCGCATAATAGGATGCCTGATCGCTGTCTAACAGTACAAAAAAGAACAATCCATAAACAAGAACTATCATTAAAACCAGCACAGCCAGGCTCAGGAAAACCTTTTTAGTGACCGAATATGTCTTGTCTTTCCATATCTTCACAGCTAATCCTACTAGAGAAACAACAAAAAGAGCAACAGCAATCAATCCAAACAAGCCTAACATATTGAACACTTATTCTGTATTTCTATAAAGAGCCTTCTCTGTTTCCATTCTGCTCTCTTGAACCATCCCATTTAAAATTGTATCATCCAAATACTTTTTTGTCCTTCAATAATTTCTCCATCTTTTTACAGTTGCTAGATGTATACGTACATACGATGCTACGCATCATGGATGATAGTAGAGTATGGAAGGCATGGATATGCCTGTAAAGGGACAGACACATAGGTGAGAATCTTTGCTGAATATCGTATCCTGCAAAATTATTATAAACATAATGGTTACAAAAATAATGAGTACACGCTTCTATAAACACTAATCAGAAAGACACATTAAGGACCACCGGACATTTTTTATTACTATGGAAACTCCAGAGAACAGGGATTTCGAAATCATACCACCAGAACCTAGGTCAGGAGATAATGTCACCATACGCGGCACATCTTCTGCAGAATTTGTGGATATAGCAATAGCCTTTACCAGGACAGTGCCGGTTGCGAGCGGAAAATACAAATGCCGTATGCCTGGCACAGAAATACCAGAAAGGCCCAATCATTTAACAGTAAGAACCGAAAACGTGAAAGATCTGAAAGTCAAGGTAAAGATATTGTTATGGATGACCAGACGTGCAAGGGCTTCAGACGGTGTAGCGGAAATATGTGAATCCGATGTACCTTCAGGCAAATATGATATCCGGATTGAAGGTAATGCTGCAGAAGGCCAGTCTCAGGTGGATCTTACAGTAACCGCCAGCCGGACCATAAAAGTAAAGGATGGCAAGTTTGAAGAAACCTTTTCTACCAGGACCATTCCGGCAGATGAATTTGAGGTGACAGTCGCAGAACAGACCGAATTTATCCAGCTGCGTTGAATTTTCACTCCCGTAGATGGATTCCTTCCTAAGATAAGAAGAGAATAATAATGTATGAAATTGCAGAATTCCTGGTAACAGGGATCCTTCTCGGTTTTGCTGCAGGCATATCTCCGGGTCCCCTGATGGCCATAACAATTTCCGAAAGCCTGCAACACGGTTCAAAAGAAGGCTTCAAGGTTGCTATATCTCCCCTGATAACAGACTTCCTGATAGTATCAGCTGTAATTTACATACTGATACATTTCCAGCAGCAAAATTTGGTCATCGCCCTGATCAGCCTGGCAGGAGCACTTTACCTGATTCAGCTGGGTATTGTTTCTCTGAGGACCAAAAATATCAGTATCGAAATAACTAACCAGAAGAAGGAATCCCTGAAAAAAGGCATACTGGCAAATTTCCTGAATCCCCATCCCTATCTGTTCTGGATTGCAATCGGAGGACCCATTCTTTTCAGGGCTGTTGAGGTCGACAGACTCGCACAAATAATGTTTGTTATCGGATTCTATGCTTTCCTTGTAGGTTCAAAAATTGTGATTGCCTTGTTTGTAGGCAAAAGCAGGGATTTCCTGAAAAGCAAGTATTACCTTCACCTGTTTCGAAGTCTGGGAATTATGTATTTTATCTTTGCTTTGTTTTTCATAGAACAGGGACTGGAATTGCTGGGATTGCACATCTGGCGATAATGGATACCGGTACGGGCAAAGTTCCTGAAAGGAGGAGAGGCAAAATCAGGCCATTATCTCTCATCGGCACTGTTGCAGTTAAGAAATAAGTAGGGGGGACTCATCCCCTATTTAAAGGGGATGAAAAAATGGAACTGACTGCATTACTAGATTTAATGCCGGTAGACCTTAAATTTTTCGTGCAAAGAAGGAGAAGGGATCTAAAAACCATAGCATTATCCATACTTGTGTACCAGCAAGGACTGAGTTTGAGAAAAACCTCCGAACTATTATCATATCTTGGTGAGTCGATAAGCTACAGGGGAGTACATTACTGGGTACAGAAATTCGGCTGGTGCGTACAGCCTTAAGATGGTAAATTACCAGAAACAATCATAGTTGATGAGACAAAAGTACAGCTTGGAAGTGAGCACTGGTTCTTATACGCGGCTATAAATCCTGAATCCAAAAGAATAGTATATGCCAGAATATATACTACAAGGAACCATCTAACCACGAAATCTTTCTTTAAGGATTTAAAACGAATTTATAGAAAAATATTAAAAGTGGCAGTTGTGGATGGTGGGCCATGGTACACTATTATCGAGAAACTCGGGATCAAGAGAGCTGTAATATCCGGTGATATCAGAAATTATATCGAGCGGTGGTTCAGATCTTTTAAGAGGAGGGTAAAGGTATTCGATAAATACTTTCCACATAAAGAGGGCTTCGTTCAACATATAAATAGCTGGATAGATATGTTTATTGCTTACCATAATTATATTAGAGATTATCAAAATCTAAATTCATATACGCCATATCAATGGGAAAGATGCTTTAACTGCAACAGTGTCGTGTTCTTTATATTGAAATGTTTGAAAGATATACACTACTATATGTAGCAAAAACATGCCTTTATGAAAAGTTATATATACATAATGTCAAGTATGGTTTACATGGTGGCTGAAGTGCAGACCAAAGATATAGGCATGTTAGTTGTAGGAAGTTTAATTACCCTGATCGGAATAGGAATTCACATCCTCGAACCAGAATTGATCATAAATCCAAGCGGAACTGGTGGCGCATTCGTAGGTGCAGGTATTGCACTTATTATAATCAGTATCCGTAGCATCCGACTCCAGAAAAAAGGAACCGTAGTTGAAGATGAAAGAATATTTCATATTGCTGAGAAAGCCAGTCATATGACTTTGACGATACTTATAATCCTCGAAGGTGTATTGATGGCATTTCTTGGAGTTACAGCATTCGATATCCAGGCATACCCCATTGTGTCCCTGTTGTTTGCTATAACAATGTTGTCCTATGTGGGATTTTACTCCTGGTACAAAAGACAAATGTAATTCCAGGATGGATATTGAATGAAGAACACGCTAAAAGTCTGGAGAGCAAAGAAAGATATTACTCAGGAACATCTGGCCAATGAGATGGAGGTAACAAGGCAAACCATCAATGCTATAGAACGTGGCAAATACGATCCAAGCATAAAATTGGCTTTCAAGATGGCACGATTCTTCGAATGTTCAATTGAAGATATTTTTTTTTACGAAGAATGATGTTAACGCATATGTTAACATCAAGCCCTTTTTGCCATACAATCTCATCTAAACAACAAACAGGTACTACTATCAAGATTATGCTTGCAAACACCCTTAATTTATAGTCAAATGGACTTTATGGGCAATCCGATAAGCAAACTATAAATAGAACCGATGCGGTAAACGACTAGTTACTAGTGGCTAAAGTCACGTTTATACATTAAACGTTAGGAGTAATAAATATGGGCAATCTTAGACAACCAAATGCAAATGAAGCAACAAGGACCTTCAACAGGTCCAAAAGTGTTGCCCCGATGTCCGGAATCTGCACACGCTGTGTAGACGGATGCCGTGGTAACTGTGAAATATTCAAATCGTCATTCAGAGGACGTGAAGTCCTGTACCCCGGACCTTTCGGCGAAGTAACTGCCGGAGCAGACAAGAATTATCCTGTAGACTATTCTCATCTCAACATCCAGGGATATGCAGTAGGTGCAGTAGGTCTTCCTGATGGAATGGAAGCCAGCCCCGAAACCGCAAGGTTCCCCAACGTAAATACTGAAACTGAATACGGATGGAACAAGAAAGTAAAAATGAGGCTGCCAGCATTCACCGGTGCCCTCGGTTCCACCGATATCGCAAGGAAAAACTGGAACGAGTTCGCTGTCGGTGCAGCAATCACCGGAATTACCCTTGTATGTGGGGAAAACGTGTGTGGAATCGACCCGGAACTCAAACGTGACAATAACGGTCTGGTCACCGAATCCCCGGAAATGGACAGAAGGATTGCAGCCTACAATAAGTTCCACGATGGCTACGGTGAAATGCTTGTCCAGATGAACGTAGAAGATACCAAACTCGGTGTTGCAGAATATATCTCCAGCAAACACGAAATGGACACCCTTGAACTCAAATGGGGACAGGGTGCAAAATGTATTGGTGGAGAAATCAAGGTACGTGAACTTGACCGTGCACTTGAACTCAAGAGACGTGGATACATCGTAACCCCGGATCCCGAAAACGCAGCCGTCCAGGAAGCTTTCAAGGTCGGTGCAATCAGGGAATTCGAACGTCACTCCAGACTTGGTTTTGTTGACAAGGAAGGCTTCCTCGAAGAAGTTGACCGTCTCAGGTCCATCGGCTATGACCGTATCACCTTAAAGACCGGTGCATACTCCATGGTTGAAGCCGCAATGGCACTCAAATACTCCTCCGAAGCAAAGATTGACCTGCTCACCTTCGATGGTGCACCAGGTGGTACAGGTATGAGCCCCTGGCCAATGATGGAAGAATGGGGTATTCCAACCTTCTATCTCCAATCCCTTGTCTATGAGTTCGCAGAAAAACTCAACAACAAAGGTGAAAGAGTACCCGATCTGGCAATGGCTGGTGGATTCTCCAGCGAAGATGGTATCTACAAAGCACTTGCAATGGGTTCCCCATACTTCAAGGCAGTATGCATGGGCCGTGGTCTCATGATACCAGGAATGGTCGGTAAGAACATCGGCAAATGGCTCGATGAAGATAACCTGCCAAAAACCGTCTCCGAATTCGGCCACCGTCCAGAGGAAATCTTTGTCCACTACGAAGACCTGGAAGAACGCTATGGTGAAGATGTCAAGGACATCCCACTCGGTGCAATGGGTATCTACTCCTACGGAGAAAAACTCAAAGTCGGTCTGCAGCAGCTCATGGCCGGTTCACGTAGATTTAACATCAACACGCTGTCCCGCAAAGACGTAATGGCTCTTACAGAAGAAGCCGCAGAAGTCTCAGGCATCGATTATGTCATGAATGCCTACAGAGACGTAGCAGAACAGATTCTGGACGAATAAGGGTAAATACCCTTATTTTACTTCCTTTTTTAAAAAAATATATAAGAGAGCAGCTTTGCATGCTGCCAGCTTTAAATGAACTTTACTCCCACATCATCCATATTGTTCCTGGCTGCTATGTTTATCAGCAGGGGAGTAAGGGACTCGATCATGGAAGAGGCCTGTAAGGGACCTGCATCCAATGATCTCAAATTTGGTATATCATCTGTGAGTTTGCAGATAACTTCTTTTGAAGCCATATCATTCCCACAGACAGCAATATCATAATCCAGCTCAAGAGAGAGGTCTTCAAGATGTTTGGCAGGAACATTATGAAAACCCGACACCAGTCGAATGTTTTGGGGAAGGAGTTGTGCAATTTCCTCGGCGGCACTCCCACCAACAGGTTGTGTATAACAGAAATATTCCGCATTGTATGCAGAATCCCGTACATCAACTTCCATATGTTTTGCATCTGGAATGATGTAACAGCTGTCCTTTTCCATAGGAACAACCACAGAAACCACAATCTGGTCCTTAAGCACGGGAGTAATGGTTTCAATAACAGATGAAATATGACGATACTTTATTGCAAGCAATACGACATCAGCCATTTGCGCAGCCGTTTTATTATCTACGCCTTCAAAGGAAGCTTTCTTTCCAAGGTCTTCCAGCATGCATCTGTACTCTTTTGCAGCTGAAGCCGCCCTTTCTGCATTTCTTGAGCCAATGATAATATCGTGAAGACTGCCCCACCGCAGAGCAAAGCCTTTACCAATATGTCCCGTGCCGCCCAGTATCGCTATTTTCATGAACCTTTCATCTCTCATAATAACGTTTATAACTATTGGTTGTCAGACGTCAGATATATAACGGAGAATGCTGGTACTCCTATTTGCGTATTGTAAGGTCCTTGCACAAGAATATGGCACAAGCCATTCGATGAGTGTACAGACAACCTCAGTACGCTACAGCAGGAGACGGTGTGACATTACGCCTGTCACGAGGGTAACCGGGATGGACAGCGGATATTCCATAGGATGATATCCTGGAGTTAGTGCGTCGGGATACAGCATCGTTCTCCACAAAATATAATTGATGGAATAATATGCCAATCCGGGATGCCATACACACAAAGGGGAATGGTTGTATAATTGATTTTGAAATTAATCCCGGCTCCAGCAAACTGGTAGTTCCTTCAGGTTACAATACCTGGCGCAAAAGGGTTGAGGGTAAATTAACCGAACCCGCACAAAAAGGAAAAGCCAACGACCAGCTTATACAAAAGCTCAGTCATATATTCCAAATAAACAGTTCCTCAATAACAATTGTATCCGGTGCAAAAACTACCAAGAAATCGGTACATCTTGATAATGTGGGCCCAAAAGCAGCAGAAGATGTTCTGGAGCAATACCTGTGAGAGATAATATACACAAAGTTACAAATGTCCTGATCCTGCTAAAAAGCATGATTTACGAAAGTACCGGTCCACTGGAGACCCTTAGGTTTGCAAAGCACTACAGTGAACAGGGCCTGAATGTAAATATAGTCCTTTTTGGCCCAATGGGAGTAATGCTTGCCAAGAAGGATAAAGCAGGAGCGCTGGAATACGACCAGAAAATCGATGAATGTATGAATCTGGGTGTGAACTTTATGTGTTGCAAACTGGGTTCTTCACTTGTAGGGCTTAAGTATGAAGAAATGATACCGGGCATCGAGATGGTCGAACCTGAAGCTATTGCAGATACCATTCTGGAATTTAGCCAGAAACAGCAACTTATTATTACACTTTAAAAAAGATTACAGGGATTTGATATAATCCCTGACCTGCTGGGCAGTACCTTCAGCCCTGAAAGCCCCAAGGAACATGAGGGTTTCAGCATAGACCTTTGCATCAATGGCACGCCTTGTGTTCTCATCAACAGCATCTATGCGGTCAAAGAACTGCCTTACTGCATACTTGCTGAATTTGCCGAATATCTCATTATCACTCTTTTCGGGAGCTTTGCTGCGGAAATTCTCAATGGTCCATTTCCGGATGTCACTGAAAAGCTCAGGTTCATATATCCTGAACACTTCCCATACAATATTCTGGAAAAATGTGGCAACATTGCCCTTCAATATATCCCCGTGAGGGAAATGCTCGTAAATGAGTTCCCTGGGAGTACCGGTAATCCCGTGCTGGGCGATCCTGACACTAAAGCCATTCTCTTTCAGGGCGTCAGCAACCGCAATGGTCTGCTCTATATCAACTGAAACCTGCTGGATGAGATTTCCATTTGTGTCATAGGTGTTCCCATGGGCACTACCGTTTGCGATTGCGATCACATGTGGATATACACCGTTTTCATTAAGCGCTTTGATGAAGGTTACTGCTTCTTCAGGTTTGGTAAGTACCCTGCCATTTTCATCCTCACGGCCTATTTCACCAACCTCAACTTCAAGCCCGTACTTACGACCATCCATTTTATCCTGGATATGATGGGCGATCTCTGTAGTTGCATCAATGTTCTGGGAGAGTTCTTCCCGGAGATTGCCACCCTGGAAATTGAAAAGATGGGAAGCATCGATTGCAAAAGAGGTATATCCCGCATCAATCTGCCCACTTACAAGTTCCTTTGTAGATTCAATATCCTCAGGAGTGCCTTTCTTGATGCCAATATGATCGGCATGCAGAGACCATACATCCAGACCAACTTCATTGGCGGTTTTTTTGCACCTTTTTGAAAATTCAGCCGGTGTCATACCTGAATAACCACCCTCCAGATCGGATTCAGAACGGGCGAGTTCAACGATCAGGGGGGCATCTGCGTCTTTGGCTGCTTTCATAATTCCACGCATAACAAGAGAGATACGCGGATTTGCAGCGAGTATTATAGTATCTTTATCCAGCAAACTGTTAAATAAATAGGAACTTGGCAACGGTTCGAATTTGGATTCACTCATAGATTTTAAACCTCATACTGTTTATATGATACCTACATGTAACTTGCAATTCATAATGATTTCTGTCCGGAATGCAAACACCATAAGGAATAAATATAAAAACTAGAATTTCTCACAAAAAAACGACAGGAGGAGAAAGATGGAAGAATTGCTTAAACTCAAGGACAAACTTGAAAAAATGACGTCTGCCGAACTCTATGAATATGTAAAGGAGAACTATCCGGAAAATCCCGATGCGGGCCTGGGAAAGAAAAAACTGGTAATCCGCAGGGTCTTGAACCTGGAAAGGGAAAAAATGAACAAGCGAGAGTGAACCTCTCATAAACCACCAAGCATAGGCTGGATTACCAGTTTATATATTACAAATCCCAAAAGGAAGATAGCGATCAAAACAAGAATTGCGACCAAAAAGCATTCCCTGTTCAGTTTCTTATTTTTATCTTTGCAAAAATGCATAGATATACCCCCGACAAAAGGGTAGTATCCAATAATATATCAACCTACTGAAAAAGAAAAAAAGAGACCTTTTCAGGCCTCTTCATC
>JASMTL010000101.1:0-4995 GCA_041694315.1 Methanosarcinaceae archaeon
ACATGCTGGATGGCTTTTAAAAGTGCCCTTTCCGGAGTTTTTGCTTTTTCGGATCATGATTTTCCACAGATAATTCCTATAAGATACAGTAAGATTCGCATCTATATAAAAAAATCCGGATTTATTAATTATGAACAATATTATTCATGAACAATTCAGCAAAGTAACAATATGTTTTTTGATATTGTTATTATTTATCAGTTGAAATAGAATTAAGTTTCAATTTTAAGTTGCTTTATGTTGTATAAATAAAAATGGATATTTGTTCTACTGTTATCTGAAGTTCACAGTACAGATATAAATAAAAATGCTAGTTGTTTGAATTGATTTTACTGTTCCCTTACTTTATCATAATCCACAGTGCGAGTTATACGACCAAAAAATTATGGTTTTCAATTCCATAAGTATGGAGTGTGTTGATAAGAACCATTAATAAAAATTTAGACTAACCATATGGTATGATTCCAATTTCAAAATAGTTGCACTTGTAATTGTTACAGGTAATCTATGTGGCGGAAAATTCCTAAATAGCTGTGTCGCCAACATCAATATGGGAGTTGAGGGTAGATTATGCAGATATTCAAGAATAGGATGGATGCCGGACGCAAACTGGCTGGTGAATTAAGTGAGTATGCAAACAGAAGGGACGTTATTTTGCTTGCCCTTCCCAGGGGTGGAGTCCCGGTTGCATATGAAATTGCAAAACAACTGAATGTGCCTATGGATATATTCCTGGTTCGGAAACTTGGAGTCCCCGGGAATAAAGAACTGGCAATGGGCGCTATTGCTTCTGAAGATACCCGTGTACTGAATCAGGATATAATCAGGTCTTTTGGTATCTCCGATAGAACAATTTCCAAAGTTGCAGCTGATGAACGTGGAGAACTGCAAAGAAGAGAACGTCTATATAGAGGAGACCGTAAACGTCCTGAAATAAAGGGTCGTACTGTGATTCTGATTGATGATGGCTTGGCTACGGGTGCCACTATGCTAGCTGCAGTTAAAGCATTGCGTTCCAAAACCCCATCAAAGATAGTGATTGCTGTGCCCGTTGCTTCCTTAGATACATGTAGGACTTTTGAAAGGGAAGTTGACGATATAATTTGTGGCGCCACTCCGGAACCTTTCTATGGTGTAGGTGCCTGGTATGAGGACTTCAGGCAGGTGAGCGATGAAGAAGTCTGTGATATGCTGGAAAAAAGTATGTCATTACAAAAACTAGGGGAGGACTAAATATGGTTGTTAATGAAATCCAGGAAACTGTACGTATCCCGATGGATTCTATTATCCTTGAGGGTGATTTGGAAATACCTGAAGGTGCTGAAGGATTGGTTATATTTGCTCATGGTAGTGGAAGTAGTCGGCACAGTATACGTAACAAAACTGTTGCAAAAATGCTGCGGCAGAACAAAATGGCTACACTTCTCTTTGACCTATTAACTCCAGAAGAGGAAGAAATCGACAATGTTACCGCACACTTGAGATTCGATATAGATCTTCTTTCAGAACGTCTTATAGGAACCACTGATTGGGTCCTCCAAAACCCGGCTACTAAAAATTTGAATATAGGTTATTTCGGGGCCAGTACAGGTGCTGCAGCTGCCCTTATTGCAGCCAGTAAACGTCCAGATAAAATTGCTGCAGTGGTTTCCAGAGGAGGCAGACCTGACCTGGCAGACCAGGCACTTTCGGGTGTAGAAGCACCTACCCTCCTGATAGTTGGAGGGAAAGATTATCAGGTTATAGACATGAATCGTGAGGCATTAAAAATGTTAAACTGCAAGAAAGAACTCCAGATCATCCCTGGTGCCACTCATCTTTTCGAAGAAGAAGGAGCATTGGAAGAGGTAGCAAAGATCGCAGGAAATTGGTTTGTTGAATATTTAATCACGGATTAACTGAATTTACTTCTGTTGCAGGTGATTAATATGTTACCTGACCTGCAACTTTCCTTTACATATTTTGATACAGGAAAATTGCATATATGAAGTAACTCTCTACTGTCAAATACATCCTAATAAAATTGGCCCTTAATTTATTTAATTGTGGAATCAACCCCTATATTGGGGAGAGTTTTGGTATGAAACTCTCCTGTATGTCAAAGTCAACCGTTGAGAAAGAACGGTTGAAAGGAGTGGTGGTACGAGAGTGGGAATATTATAGCAGCGTTGTTCCCACTACTTTATATTTCCCTTTAACTATCTACTAACAATTGAGTTAATACTCTTCTAAATTCAGGGCCTGCGCTGTTTTTGTGTTTTTGTTTGTAAGAAAATTACAGTATTATACGGATTATTGATACATTGATGTCTGGTAGGAAAAAATGTAGTTTGAGAAGCACTATCCAGTATAAACCTTAACTGGGAGATTATTTCTCCCAGTAAGGAGCAAATCCATATTTTGAATAGATATCTGTCAACCATTTGCGCTCATTTGACAGAGGCCAATTATCTCTGTCAAATCCTTCAGACTCTTCAAGCAGAGACTTATCGTGATGAAATACAAACCTATGCTCTCCTTCTTTCAGAGACAATGCTTCCCAGGGAACCGCAAATAACTTGTCCTTGAAGGAAAGGGCTGCATAGGCAACCGTACCAAAGTCAAGATCAATCATCAGTTCTTCTATATGGCCAAGATCTTCACCATTTAGGTCTTCGACTTTGTCTTTTTCGATTGTACTTGCTGACAAAAATTTAGGTGCATTTCCATTCATGTTTCCCACTCCTATTTTACGAAAGGCATGTGAGACTATTATGGTTACTTTATACCTGCGGTTAAATCAGAATGAAATAATTACTACTACCGCAGCTTCAAATTATTCCCCATACCTTCCATACATTATTCTTTTTTGATGGTTGTTAAAATTATCGCCTATGAGACCATCTAAAACTATTTCTGGTAGTAAACACAAGGATTATACAGGATATTTTGAGGTGGGGGCATGGAATCATTTGGCAAACTTGTGGAACTTTATGAAAAACTAGATACTTCCACATCTCATAAGAAAATAATTGAATTGCTGGCAGAGCATTTTCGAAACCTTGAACCTGAGGATGTGAAAATAACTGCATATCTGGCACTGGGCACAATCGGTCCCCGTTTTGAAAAAATCGATCTGGGAATTGGAGATAAATACGGTATACAAGCCATTTCCCAGGCATATAATGTGGATAAGAAAAAAGTAGAGATAGCATTTGGGAATCAAGGGGATCTGGGAGATGTGGCTTCTGCTTTTAATGAGAGACAGCGAAGTTCACTTACACTCAATTATGTTTTTAAGCATTTTGTGCATATAAGGGACATATCGGGAAAGGGTAGTCAAAAAAGAAAGATAAACTTACTCGCAGAAGTTCTGTCAAAGGCCAGGCCTTTGGAATCCAAATATATTATGCGTATTGCGCAGGGAAATCTGAGACTCGGGTTTGGTGAGAAATTTCTTCTGGAAGCTCTGGCTCTGGCTTTTACAGGTAGCCGGGATAATACATCTAAAGTGGAAGATACATACAATATATGTACTGATATCGGTCAGCTCGGCGAATCTCTGGCAAAGCACGGGATGGGTTCGCTGGGCAAGTTTTCCATTAAGATTGGCAGACCTGTCCAGATGATGCTGGCCAGCAGGGTAGATAAGATGGAGGATCTTAATGAGAAATTCTCCGGGACCATGGCAGCTGAGGAAAAATATGATGGTGAAAGGGTTCAGGTACATGTGGACGGAGATAATATAAAGGCGTTCTCAAGGCGGCTGACAGATATCTCTGCACAGTTTCCTGATGTTATCGAGGCTGTCCGTGAATGTGTAAAAGCTGAAAAAATTGTCTTAGATGGAGAAATAGTCGCCTATAGGCAAGGGGAGTTTCGTCCCTTCCAGGAACTTATGCAGCGCAGGCGAAAGTACCATGTTGAAGAATATGTGAAAAAAATCCCTGTTACTGTTTTTTTCTTTGATGTCATATATCTCAATGGCAAATCTCTGATGAAATGGTCATATCCTGAAAGGAGACAGGTTTTGGAAGAAAATCTCGTAGAGACAGAAAAAGTAAAACTTGCAGGTCGGGTTGTGAGTGCAGATTTCTCCCGTATACAGCGTTTTTTTGACGATTGTGTGGAGAAGGGGATGGAAGGTATAATTATCAAGTCAGTAAAGGATAACTCCACTTACAGGCCGGGAAAAAGAGGTTGGTTGTGGGTCAAGTGGAAAAAGGAATATATTGAAGACGTGAGGGAAACTTTTGACCTGGTAATTGTTGGAAGTTATTATGGTAAAGGGAGGCGCAAAGGTTCATTTGGGGCATTGTTATGTGCTGTGCTCAATGAAAAAGAAAAAAGATATGAAACTCTGGCTAAAGTAGGTACGGGTTTCAAAGATGAAGACTTTGAGGAAATCAACGATCTTCTAAAAAAATACTCCATTGAAAAACAACCTGTCAACATCTTGATAGACAGTAATATGCAGCCAGATAACTATATTGAACCAGCTGTTGTTATCGAAGTAATTGGATCGGAGATCACTTCCAGTCCATCCCATACGTCAGGTCAGGAAAATTCCGGGAGTGGATATGCACTACGTTTTCCACGTTTCCTTAGAATAAGGTACGATAAAGGTCCGGAGGATGCAACTACAGTTGAAGAGGTGAAACATCTGAAATGATCAATCGGGATATAGCCAAACTGCTCTATGAGATTGCGGATATATTTGAATACAAAGAAGTAGAGTGGAAACCCCGTGCATACCGCAAAGCAGCCAGAAAAATAGGGGATATGAGGGAAGACATCTCAGGGCTCTATTCAAAAAAGGGCAGGGAAGGACTGGAAAACATTCCCGGTGTGGGGAGTCGTATTGCAGACCACATTGTTGAATATATTGAGACCGGTTCTGTGGAAGAATTTAGAAAGATAAGAAAGCAAACTCCCAGGGGTGCTAGTAAGATAATAAAGATTAGAGGGCTTGGTCCTAAAAAGGCAAAAAAACTCATGGATGAACTTGACATACAA
>JASMTL010000102.1:0-2528 GCA_041694315.1 Methanosarcinaceae archaeon
GGCGATTTTCCCTTAATTATTGGCTGTTTTTTGGAGTATGGACTTTATGATCAGCTACCTAAAATATATATATAAGTCTCAGCATATTGAAAACCGGTAGGTCGGATATGAATTCTTTCATCCAGCTTTTGCTCTCTGAGATTATATCCAGCTTCAGCGGGCAATGGTTATCCCAATATATAATGACAATCGTAATGATTCCATTATTATTTCTTATGGTTACTGCAGGATATGTTTTTTTTGTGCCTGTCGAGAACAGGCGTCCTGAATTCAGCAGTATGAAAGGATTTTTCCATTTTGTGGTGGATGTTGCTATTTATGCCATCCCCATGCTAATTGTTTTTGCACTTGTGCATATGCAAACAACTGCTGCCACATTACTTGGAATCCCGGCAAACCAGAATTATGCTCGCTATATCATGATCCTGGAAGGTAATGTAGTAAGCCTGCTCCAGGAAATAGCGACTCCTCTGTTAACTTATGTAAGCGGTTTTTTTTATCTTTTAATGTTTCCTTTCTTAATGGTATTCACATTCCTGCTTTTGGTTTACCTGCAAAGGCACAAAGCTGTTCAGGAATTTGTGGTGGCGTTCATCCTGATTTATATGCTGGCATTTCCGTTCTACGTACTGTTCCCTGTTCATGTGACCGGTTATACTCTTTCAGGTGTCAGTCCGCTTCTTTATAATTTGAGCCCTCTCATAGCCGAAGGTGTGCGTATTGTGGATCCTGAACTCAATAATTGTTTCCCGAGCCTCCATGCGGCTCTTTCGGTAATGGCTATGATAATGGTACTGCATAATGTAAAATCCCGCAGATATCAGGCCTTTGCCGTTATTACCACAGCAGCAATTCTTTTCACAATTCTCTATCTGGGGATCCACTGGCTGAGCGACCTTGTAGGAGGTACCTTGCTTGCGATTGTGTGTTGTCTAATTGCTTTTCGCTACAGTGAGAATTTATTTGCAATCTATCGCTGGGTTGTGGCCATGGTCGCCTGGAAATTAAAAGGGCCGGCACTTCCATGTGTGGGGTGTAACAGGCGTATATATTTTGATTCCTTTATGCAATGTGGTCATTGCGGCATTGAATATGACATCAAAGGGCGCATGTTTTCATTATTAAAACGATTCAGAAAACGCTTTTCAGAATAATGGAATTATTTTAGAAGTTCATCGACTTCAACTGTATCCTTGAGTATCTTGAAGCTCATAAACCCGCCGACAAGCAGATTCAGGTAGAATGTCAATGCTCTCCATGCCACCACAAGGATTCCCAGCATATAAGTGGGCACGAAAACTGAAAAAAGCGTGGTTGCCCCAATTTCCGCCACTCCGCTGGAACCTGGTGTTGCGGGTATGATAATCACGATCATCAGCAAAACCTGGGCTGCATAAACAATGATTGCCGAAGGGTACTGGTTTAGGCCCATAAGGAGTACGGGCAACATGGAAAATTCAGTGAACCAGAATACAAATGTAAATAATATCCCTGCCAGCAGCCCCAATCTTCCTTCTTTCAAAAAGAAAAAGATACTGTAATGGAATTCTTCTAATTCAGTATCCACTTTCTCAGATATTTTACAGAAGATGTGTTTTTTATCGTCTCCAAAGAGCCTGCTGCATTTATTTACTACCCACTGGAGAAATCTGCGTGTGTAATGGGGTTTCCAGATTGCATACAGAAGTATTGCAAGTATGAAAAATAGGAATAATTGACCAAACGTAAGTAAACTGTCAAGTTTGCCGTCTCCAAGTACTTCTCCAAAGAGGGATAGCGCAAAGGGTGCGGCTGTCAATATTATTATGGCATCCAGCACCCTTTCGCCAAGTACGACTGCAGTGGCACTTCCTACAGGCATCCGGTCACTCTGAAGCAGATGTATCCTCAATGGCTCTCCTCCTACAGAGGAAGGGGTCATTGCTGCAAGAAAAGAGCTTGATATGACAATTTCACATGCCTTCTTGATCTCAAGGTTGTATCCCAGGGCTCCAGCCATTATTTTAGTTCGCATACCCCATATAGCAAATGCCAGTAAATGAAGGCCAGCAGCTGCAACAAGGTAAAGTGGGCGGATATTGTGAAGACTCTCCGTAGTTTTAGGGTCGATTGTGTAAACGAATACCCCTATTATTGTTATAATACTGATTATTGAAGAAATAGCAAGCCATTTTGCGAACTTATTCATCCTGTGCACCTGGTATTTTTTGCTGGATGCTATGCTGGTAACGATTTTTATAAATCAGCATGCAGAGGCTATTCTCTAGATGTAGATCAGACATTTATAATCTTTGGTATGCTATATCTTCGAGTATTTTTCTTAGTCTTTCAGGTCCGTTCATTTCACTGGCAAGTTTTTTCATTTGTTTGGTTTTATTCCGGTATTTCCCGTTTACAGCTTCTCTGACAGCTTCGAGTATTTCCGACGATGAGGCTTTGTAATCCATCTGCTTTCCGCATCCTTTAGCTTCAAGTCCTTCTGCGTTATTTTGCTGTTCACTGTGTCCCCTGTCGGGGAATGACAACAT
>JASMTL010000103.1:0-26241 GCA_041694315.1 Methanosarcinaceae archaeon
CGTCAGATCCCTGTGGTTATTGTTTATGAAGGCTGGGATGCATCAGGTAAAGGGGGTAATATCCGAAGGCTTGCCCGCCGGCTCAATCCCCGTCTCTATTCGGTTATTCCCATTGGCGCTCCCAATGATTATGAGATCTCGCGTCATTATCTCTGGAGATTCTTAAAAGAAATTCCGCCTGCCGGTAGAATTGCTATTTTTGATCGTAGCTGGTATGGCAGGGTCATGGTAGAGAGGGTAGAACAGCTATGCACGGAAAATGAGTGGAAACGTGCTTATCGGGAGATTAATGAATTTGAAGCGATGCTTACCGACTGGAATGCTGTAATCGTCAAATTCTGGTTGCATATAGATCAGGATACCCAGTTCGAAAGGTTCCAGAAAAGAAGTGAAACTCCACATAAACAATGGAAAATCACTCAGGAGGATTGGCGAAACCGGGAAAATTGGGATGCCTACCGTGAAGCTGTAGATGAGATGCTTGAAAAAACAAGCACTACTTATGCCCCATGGACAATTGTGGAAGCTAACGATAAAAAGTATGCCCGTATAAAAGCCATGAAAACCGTCACAGAAGCAATTGAAGAAAAACTAAAAAATTAATCAGACAAATCTTTCTTTGTGTTTTTTGTACATTACATGAACCATGCCATCGGCAAGGCCAATATTTGGGACATAGATCTTATTGATATTTCCCCACTTCATAGCTGATAGGTAAACCTTTGACGCCGGTATGATTACATCAGCCCGGTCCGGTTTCATATTGAATTTGATTATGCGCTCTTCAACAGTAAACTTGCCCAGGTAGTTTGCCGTTCTTTTAAGTTTTTTATATTTCAGGGGTTTGCCTTCCTTTTTACCGGCATGTTTAAATAACTTGTTTATATTTCCCCCTGTACCGATTGCACAAACTTCTTCTTCCCCTTCAAGAGTGTCTTTGATCCATTTTTTCATCCTCTTCCAATTCCTCTTTGATACTAACCCTTCTTTTATGCGGATTGTTCCAATGTTAAAAGAGCGGGATTTTATCGCATGTTTTCCCTTGAAAAAAGTAAGTTCAGTACTTCCGCCGCCTACATCTATGTATAGGTAGGATCCATTCCTGTCCAGCATTTTTTCTATATGATTGGAATAAATTACTTTTGCTTCCTTTTTTCCGTCAATGACCTGCAGGTCGATATCACATTCTTTTTTGATCCGGTTTACTATTTTTTTGTGATTTTTAGATTCTCGCATTGCTGAGGTTGCATAAGCCATGTATTCTATGGGCTGGTATACATTTATGAGGTGCCTGAAAGCCTGCATCAATTCTACAAGTTTGTCGGCTTTTTCTTCGGATATCTTCTTGTTTATGAATGCATCATCCCCCAGCCTCAGGGGTATCCTGAGTAAGGATACCTTTTCAAAATAAGGCTGGCCGGTTTCATCCTCCACCCGTGAAAACAGGAGTCTGATAGCATTGGACCCCACGTCAATAGCAGCAAATTTCATTTATTAGCCTGCCCTGTCTTTCTGGCCAGATATTCATATATTTCGTCCTGGCATCTGATTTCTTTATCATCAACACTTATCAGGTAAGGATTATCCTGTTTCTCATTGATGATCCTTGCTTTTTTCCTGTCGTTGAACTGTATTTTCATAAAGTCCCTGAGTTCTTTCTGTATATCCGGATCATATATGGGGGTGGCAACTTCTACTCTTTTGTCAAGATTGCGTACCATCCAGTCAGCAGATGAGATGTAGTATTTAGTGTCCCCTTCATTGCAGAATATAAAAATCCTTGAATGTTCAAGATATTTATCCACAATACTAATGACATTGATGTTTTCACTCTGTCCTTCAACACCGGGCACAAGGGAGCAGATACCTCTGATTATCAAATTTATCTTAACGCCTGCATTGTTTGCTTCATAAAGTGCATCTATCATTTTCTTGTCCACAAGGCTATTCATTTTAGCACAGATGAACGCCTCTTTTCCCATGGATGCGTTTTCTGTTTCCTTTTGAATCAGGCTCAGATACTTCTTTCTAAGCTGGTGGGGGGCTACAAGTAAATGCTGGTAATCATAAACTTTGTAGTTATGCTCAAAAAATTCAAATAATTTATTAATTTCTTCGTTGATCTGAGTGTTAAAGGTAAAAAGACAGTGGTCGCTGTATAATTTTGCGGTTGATTCATTGAAATTACCAGTTGCTATGGCACTATAAAAAACAGATTCATTCCCTTCTTTGCGTTCTATCTGGCAGAGTTTGGCATGCACTTTCAATCCCGGGACACCGTCAATTAAGATAGCTCCGGCATCTTCCAGCATTTGTGTCCAGTAAATATTTGCTTTTTCATCGAACCTGGCCTGTAATTCCATTACCACTGTTACATTTTTGCCGTTTTTGATGGCGTTTGTCAGCGCATTGATTACTTTTGAGTTCTTTGCAACCCTGTACAGAGTAATTTTAATCGAGGTGACCATCGGGTCAATAGCCGCTTCCCTGAGCAGGTCTATCATATAGTCAAAAGACTGGTATGGATAGTGCAGAAGAATATCTTTTTTTTTGATTGCTTTTAAGATGCTTCTATGTGTCTCGATCGAGGGGTGTGGCAATGGAGATGTTTTCTGGTATTCAAGTTCTTTCATTCCCATGCGTGGAAAATTCATGAAATCTCTGGCGTTATGGTAGCGACCTCCGGGAATCAGGTTTTCGAATTTATCCATTTTGCTTTTCCTGAGGATGAAGTTAAGAAAGTGTTCAGGAATTTCTCTGTCGTATACAAATCGTACGGGTTGTCCACGTTTTCTTTCTTCCAGACTCTTCATCACCTTTTCAAAGAAACTTTTTGTTACATCTTCCTCAAAGTCGAGTTCAGCATCCCTTGTGAGTTTTATTGTATACGCATCGATCCGGTCATAATTAAATATTGCAAAAATATCTTTCAGGCCAAACCTTATGATATCATCCAGGATTATAACATATTTCTTATCATCTTTAGAAGGCAGGCTGATATATCTGGATAAAATATCTGCAGGAACCTCTATTAAGGCATATTTATAATCTGCAGGGTCCTCCTGCCTGTACATGTGAATTGCAAGATATATTACATGATTTTTCAGGTAGGGGAACTTTTTGTTTTCATCCAGCATTAAGGGAACAAGCGAAGAGTGTATCTTTTGATCGAAGTATTCTGAAATGTATTCTTTATGGTAATCTTTGAGGTTTTTTTCGTTAAGTATGTATATTTTATTTTTCTCGAGTTCCTTACTAATTTCTTTAAATACATCGTCAAAATCATTTTGCAAAGCGAGAACTGTACTCTGTATTTTTTGCAATACCTCTCTGGGGGAGCCACCGAACATCACTTTTCCCTTAATGCCGGCATCAATCATTCTTCTGAGCGTTCCCACCCGTACACTGAAAAATTCATCAAGATTTGATGAAAAAATGCCCAGAAATTTCAGCCTTTCCATAAGGGGTACACGGGTATCTGCAGCTTCTTGCAATACTCTTTCATTAAAGGATAGCCAGCTAATTTCCCGATTGATATATTTAAGTGATTCTTTTTTCATGGTATCCCATTGTATACAATTCTGGATGTATCTACTTGTGGCATTTTAGTGGTCGGAGAATATATCAATTTTGTATGTATTCTATATATTACTATTAAAAATATCAATCAGGTATTTTTTGAATACATCCCTGCAATGGACTCAGCAAACATCTTGCCAAATTCCGGTCCTGTAATGCTTTCCCATTCAACAGGGAATTCATCCCGCAGTTTTCTAATTTCTTCTTCCTTGTAATGGATGAATGCATCAATATGACCGTCAGCGGCATTGTTTTTCCCTTCCTCCCGGAAGGTACTTTTATCTCCCCAGTGCCCACTTTCCTTGAACCCTTTCAGTAATTCTATAGCAACGGCTGCATCGTGCATATCTCCCAAATTATCCTGGAGACTTTTCAGCCGCTTTATTGTCGGTTTTGCTTCGTCTCCCAGTACTTCCTGGAAGAATTCAAATGTATAACGCAGGATTTTCACATCTATACGTAATCTGTGCAGTACTTCCAGGGGTGCTTCATGGGGGTCAGGACCTACTTTGTCTTCATAGGCAAGAACATTTGCATATTGGCCATAAACAAGGGTGGGAAATACTTCTCTTACACTGGTAGGGCGGGGAATCCCTTTATTGTTTTCATTTTCCATTTTCCAGTACTTATTTTTCCCCAGGGCTTTTTCAAATTTTTTCTTGAACCTGTTGTACCTTTTACCATCCAGGTATTCCAGCATATTTCCTCTTTCTTTGGCCCTTTCTATCTCGATGTTATCTTTCAGGAAATCGAGTTCCCCTTTACGTTCTTCTGGCAATTCATCGCAATAGTGGTCAATACGTTCAAGGAATACATCCATATCCCTAACATTGCCGAGTGCTTTTCGGGTGCGTTTTATTCCTTTGAGGAATCCGCCAAGTTCTTTCATGTCAAGGTAGGGATTGAGGACTTCGAAGCCGGCTTTGATACGCATGGCAGCCACTCGCATATCATGCAGCTCTTCTATGTCCCTTCCAACCTTTGTTCCCATTTCATGCTTTTGCATTTTCTTGAAATGTTTCTGGAAGATCTTCCGGGCGGCTTCAGCCATTGTGTCATCTGTTTGGATTTCATCCTTATTTTTTGATTTTTTACTAGCTTCTTTTTCTTCTTCAGGAGCGATTTCAATTTGCTTTTCTTTCAGCTCCTCTGTAATTTTTAGTTCTTCTTCATCTTGATTTATCATGTGTTCTCCCCCAATCTCGCTCTGGTCTTCTTCATTTTGATTAGTTGTAAGTTCCATCATTATAAGCTGGGCTAGGGCAACAAAAAATGAATTATTCTTAGAGTTGTTTTTCAATTTATGCTGCTTAATCTCTAAAAGATGAGTAAGCATTTCTTTGAAAATCCTTGTTATAAGAAAGAGTGTAGTGGCGAGATATCCCAGGGAGATATAGGACACGTTTGGATATATCCATTTTTCAGGATAGAGATAAATAAACCCGCCAATAATGATTGCATACAGGATGGCACTTATCAGGGTATAACCGATCTCCTGTTTTATTAAAAGATTCAATCCCAGCATTATGAGTGCGAGCCCCGTTGCAAATGCGCCCATGGTCACAAGGATCTCCCCTGCCGGGGAATAACGGTTCAATTCCATCATTATAAGAGCTACGGCGCCCCCGATTCCCAAAGTGGCACCTGCTACTACTGCAAAAAGACCAGTTATCAAAGATTTACCTGAGCCCATGATGCCCTATATATAATTAATAATTTTAAATCCTTTCCATCGTGGACAGAACTATTTTCAGATGATGTCTGGAATTCATGACCTTTATGTATGTCGATACGTGTACTCAATTGTTCTATGAGTTTTTAATTGAATTTTATGGTCATTTTTATCTAATATGTGGACATCAAGTTAATACCGATGTACACACTCACTTTCATTTATGGAATTCCCGGACTCATCTACCATCGAGTATTCAGGAAAGGATTTGTTTGTTTTCCTTTCTGACATTAAATATATTATCTTATTCTATGTCTTCGGGGACTTCCTGACCACCATAGGAGCCTTGAATTTTGGGGTTGAACAAAACGGGTTTATCGCATTCGTATTGACGGAATTTGGGCCGGGGGCCTTTTTGCTTTTGAAACTTATGTTTATCGTGATTATTTATTTGAACTACAAACTCATCAGGCAATCCGGGTTATCCTGGAGTTCAATTCTGTGGAATTCCTCCAGATTTGCGATTGCCTTTTTGGGTATTGTACTTGTAGTAAATAACTTGATGGTCATGCTGACCCAAACCAGTTTAATCGTTTGATATCTAAAAAAGTAAATTATAAGTTCAAATCCTTTGTACTCATATTAATGGAAATTTCTGCGATATCGCCACTGTATTCAGCAATCCGTTGCAGACTTTCCACAATGAAGCCAAATTGATATGAGTTAGTGTCTGCATGTTTGTTTTTGTATAATGCATTCCCTTCCCGGGAAATATTCTTTGCGTTCTTTATGACCATGTTTGCTTCCATGGGATCGAGATTTGAAAGCAGGGCTATGGATTGCTTGAAGATAGTCTGAACATTTTCTGCCATCTTGAATATGGGATCATCAGGTTTCACTTCATTTTCCATTTCAATCATGTTCTTTGCAATCCTGACCACATGATCTCCGATTCTTTCCATGCTTTTGGTAACAAGCCGATAGCCCAGACACTCCCTGGGTCTTTCGATACCAATCTTTTCTGAAAGGTTGCGGTCTTCAATGGCTGCTTTCAATTGTCTTACAGTTAAAAGGTAAAACCTGTCGACCTCATTATCCCTGAGTATTATATCCCGGGCGATTTCTTTATCATTTTTCTCAATTGCTTCCATTATGTCACGTAACATTGATGTTAACAGGCCGGACATATTTTGCAGAGCTCTATGAAGGGAAAGATCTCTGTAGTTGAGCAGGCTTTGCAGTACAAGTTCATGATGGCTTTCCTCCACAACTTCAAGGCCCACAAGCCTTTTGCGGGACGCATCTTTTATGAATTTACGATCTGCTGCACTGAATCCTTCTTTTGACTCCATTCTGATTATATCATAGCCAGCAAGGTAATGGGATACAAGTATCCTGAAAATGTCTTCCGGCTCGGCTACAGGAGGCTGGTTATACATTTTTCCTTTTTTAGGGATCAGGCGATTAATTTCAATTTTGGTCTCGTATCTTTTATTCTTGTTGAGTGTATCAGAGGATATCAGGAGTGAGTTATTATTCTGTGGCGCAAGGATGACGCTATCTCCAGCTTCAAGGCCAGCTCCTCTTACCCAGTTTATGGGCAGCGATACTATGAAGGTGGAGCCTCCCGTGAGTTGTACTTTTCTTCTTTCAGACATGATTTTTCCTTTAAGTTTCATGAAAACGGTTTAGCCTGGTTTACAGAAGTAGGTGTTTCTTGCATAATGGTTGATTTGCCCGTGTGTTGTTAGTGTTGATTAGAAATATTTCAATGTCTTATTCATATGATTAGTAAATTATATATTTTACCAATATATACTATATATGGTTATTTTACTTATATATTTTCATTAATAAAAATAAAATCTGCATTTATGGGAAGATAATCGTTGTTGATCAATAACAATCACTTTTTTGTATAATGGGCTTGATTAATCATCCAATATCTCCTTAACAGAAACCCTTATATATCTAAATTGTCAATCATCTATTGTACTACCCTATACCATAGGTGTGTTTTTACAAATTAATTTCTCGTTTTTTGCTGAGGTATACTGATGGATAATGACAAACATTTAAAAGGCACGACCACTGTAGGCATAGTTTGCAGTGATGGAGTTGTTCTTGCCACTGAAAAAAGAGCAACCATGGGCAACTTCATAGCCAGCAAAACCGCAAAGAAGATATACCAGATTGATGACCTGGTCGGGATGACCACTGCTGGCTCGGTAGGTGATGCCCAGCAACTTGTGCGGATGATTAGTGTGGAATCCAAACTCTATAAAATGAGGAGACAGGAATCAATAACCATCAAAGGCCTCACAACTTTACTCTCCAATATCCTTGGTGGGCAACGCTATTTCCCTTTAATGGTACAACTCCTTGTAGGTGGTGTGGATAAGAATGGACCTGCTATCTTTTCACTCGATGCGATGGGTGGAAATATTGAGGAGACAAAGGCCGTTGCTACGGGCTCTGGTTCACCGATGGCTTATGGTGTTCTTGAAGACCGCTATCATGAGGGCATCAATGTGGACGAGGGTATGGAACTTGCAATCCGTGCTCTTTACAATGCCATGAAAAGAGATTCAGCTTCTGGTAATGGTATCGATGTAGTCAAAATAACTGCGAATGGCTATGAAAGAATTGAGACTGAAGAGGTGGACAAAATACTTGAAAACCTGAAATAAGCTATCCTATTCATCTTATTTTTTAAAACACTCTTACCATAATATTTTCTACTTTTTTATAATACAGGAAGGCATTTTTAATGGTCATAGAAGATATCCTAGAAGGATTAAAGAAAAAAATCGAGAAGAATCTTCCGGCTGGCACTACGATTTCAAATGTAGAATTTGAGGGTCCTCAACTTGTAGTATATACAGAAGAGCCCCGTAAGTTTGCTGATAACGGAAATATCGTACGAACCCTGGCCAAAAATTTAAGGACCAGAATAGTTGTTCGTCCTGACCCAAAAGTACTTTTGGCACCAGAAGAATCTATCGACCTTATTAACCAAACTGTTCCCGAGGATTCGGGAGTTACAAATTATGATTTTGCTCCGGATGTCGGGGAAGTGATAATTGAGGCGGAAAAACCCGGCCTTGTAATAGGCAAACATGGGGAAACGCTTCGTGAAATTACCAAGAAGGTAGGCTGGACACCTAAAGTTGTCAGGACTCCTCCGATAAAGTCCCGTACCGTGAAAAATATACGGGAATTCATGAAAAAGAATCATTCCGATAGAAAGGATATCCTTAAAACAATCGGAAGGAAGATTCACAGGGAATGTACTTCCAAGGATAAATGGGTACGTCTTACATCTCTTGGTGGCTGTCGTGAAGTCGGTAGAAGTTGTTTCCTGCTTTCCACTCCGGAATCCAAGATTATGGTTGATTGTGGTGTCAATGTAGGTTCCGACGATGATATGACTCCATATCTATACATTCCTGAAGTACAGCCACTAAATCAGATTGATGCGGTAGTTATTACCCATGCACACCTTGATCATCAGGGTCTGGTGCCTCTTCTATATAAATATGGTTATGATGGACCAATTTATTGTACTCATCCGACCAGGGACCTGATGGTTCTGCTTGAACTGGACTTTATCGATGTGGCTGCTAAAGATGGAAAAAGAATCCCCTACGAATCTGCTGATGTGCGTAATGCACTAAAGCACAGTATCGTACTGGAATACGAAGAAGTAACTGATATTGCACCTGATATCAAGCTCACCTTCCACAATGCAGGTCATATTATTGGATCTGCAGTATCCCATTTCCATATAGGGGATGGATTGCATAATGTAGTAATAACCGGCGACTTCAAGTATGGCCCCACACGCCTTTTCAATCCTGCAGTAAACAAGTTCCCACGTGTTGAGACTGTTATTACGGAATCAACTTATGGTGCCTCCAATTCCATGCAGCCTGCATTGAAAGATGCCGAAAAGAACCTGCAAAGAATTATCAAGGAAACTATAGATAGGCAGGGTGTTGTGCTCATTCCTGCATTTGCTGTGGGAAGAAGCCAGGAGGTTATGATTGTCATAGAGGAAGCTATCAGGAAAGGAATTATTGATGAAGTTCCGGTTTATCTCGATGGTATGATATGGGAGGCAACTGCAATCCACGCTACCTATCCGGAATACCTGAACAATGACCTGAGACGCTTAATTTTCCAGAAAGGACAGAATCCATTCCTTTCTGAATGTTTCAAACCTGTGGATTCTAATGAACTCAGGAGAAATATTATTGAAAATCCACATCCATGTGTGATCCTGTCTACTTCCGGTATGATGAGTGGTGGACCGGTTATGGAATATTTCAAAGCCTTTGCACCGGGTGAAAGGAATACTTTAGTGTTTGTTGGCTATCAGGCCGATGGGACTCTAGGTCGCCGTATCCAGAAAGGCTGGAAGGAAATTCCCTTATCTTCCGGAGGTAAGGGTTCAGAAACCGTGCTAATGAACATGGATGTTGAAATTGTGGATGGTTTCTCCGGCCACTCTGATCGCAGGCAACTCATGGAATTTTTCAAGCGCATGAAACCACAACCAGAACGTGTTTTCACAGAGCACGGCGATGAACGCTCATGCATAGACCTTGCAAGTTCTGTCCATAAAAGAAAGAAGATTGAAACAAGAGCTCTTACCAATCTGGAAACTATAAGGCTGGTATAAATCTTTAATCAAGGAGGCTGCAGAGGTACTTTACAAGTTCCCTGTGGTCTCTCACAACAATATCTGCCCTTTTGAGAAGATCAGCACTTACATAGGTTGGAACTGCAATGCAAAACAATCCTGCATTCTTTGCGGCTTCAACTCCGAGAGGTGCATTTTCCAGGACAATGCATTTATCTTTCTGTACTGCAAGTCTTTTCACAGCAGTCAAATAAGGTTCCGGGTCAGGTTTGCCCTTTTCTATATCTGTTCCTGCAATAATTGTATTGAATATTTCGGGGTAGAATTTTCCCATCAGCGTTTCTACAATGACACGATCGGATCCTGAGACAACTGCAAGTTTGAACTTTGTTTGCAGGGATCTGAAAATTTCATCCATTCCATCAAAAACATATACTTCCTGGTTTTTGAAAAAAAGTTCTTTTTTCCGTTCATGTATTTGCTCAATATCCTCTTCAGTGGGAACCAGTCCCTGCTTTTCAAATATTTTTTCTATAATTCCTCTGTGATTTGATCCTTCGAGAATGTATATTTCTTCTTTTTCGATATCGATTCCTGCTTCTCTGAATGAAGTTTTCCAGGCTTGCGCATGGAAGGACATCGAATCTACCAGCACTCCATCGAAATCTGATATGATTGCTTCTATGTTTTCAGGTATTGCAGTTTTATCCATCATGGATGAGTACTATTTTAGCTTATTAAAATGTTGTTCGAAAAGATTATAACGATACAGGTCACATGTTATTATGGTGAATTCGCATGTCTAAGTTCAACAAAAGGGATACAGAGAGAAAGGGTGCGAAAAAAAATGAAAACCTTGAAGAAAAACTCATTCAGGAAAATCTGGATGACCTTAAATCGGAAGGTGGTGAATTTCCGGAATAAAAACTTTTTTGGTGTGAAGCTATCCCTTTTGCAGTCAGTTTTCTGCATTTCAGGATGGTTTGTGAAAAGTAGTTGAACATTCTTGATAGATATCAGGAAACATTATTGATTCAAAAAAGGTTCAACCGGCCATAAGTGCCGGTTGCCTATCTATTAAATAAAAATCACTCTTTGGAAAGCGATCTCAGCCTCTTGACGAGAGTGAGCCTTGCATCGTTCTCCTCTTTCACTTTCTCTTCAAAATGTCTGACGATCTTGTTGAGAGGAGCTGCAAGACTGTAAATCTTTGTAGGCCTTCCCTTGCCGTTTAGTTTTTTGCTGCTTTCCTCTATCCAATTATTCTTTCTCATAGAGCGCATTGCAACACTTACTTCAGGTTGTCTCAATCCTGTATTCATCTCAATATCCAGAGATGAAGCTTCGTCAACATTTTTTAAGTAAGCAATAGTAGTTGCCAGGTTTCGTGAAACCCCAAGTCCTCTAAATGCTTCTATCATCTCTTCGTCTGACTCGTTTATTCTTGTCATATACATCTAATCCTTCCTTTCATATCGTTTGTCGAAGAATCATACCCGAAGGTAATTGGAATATTTTTTCTTCGATACCACCACTTCTATATAAGTTACTATATTACACATGGCTTATATATTTTTCGTTAAATTGGTGGGGAACTGTTCAGTTATGAAATAAATAGGGGGGATTCATCCCATATTTAAAGGGATGCTTTAACTGAACAGTGTCTATATTTTATAGCAGCAACTTTAAATATTATAAACTCGGTAATAGGTTACTGGTTGCATAATTATGTGACCTACGTTGGGTGAAGGAAATGAACAATCAGAAACCAAAACAAAAAAGCGATACACGTATAGAAACAAAAACAACTGTAAACGGGCATGATGCAAAACCCGGTTTGTCTGAATCAGAGGTGAGTTGATATGCCAATAAACCCGGGTGATACAGCTTTTATTATAATTTGTACCGCCATGGTGATGTTAATGGCTCCAGCGGTGGGTCTTTTTTATGGGGGGATGGTTCGCTCCAAAAATTTGATATCGATGATAACACTGGCCTTTGTGGCTTTTGCAATAGTCACGATTCAATGGGTTACTGTCGGATATTCACTGGCCTTTGGACCTGATATTGCGGGTTTGATCGGTGGGCTTGACTACCTCTTCCTTGAAGGGCTTGGGACGGGGGGAGATGGAATACCAGACCTCCTTTTCATGGTATTCCAGCTCGTTTTTGCAGGTGTTACACTCACAATTGTAACTTCTGGTGTAGCCGAAAGGATAAAACTTAGTTCATTCATCGTTTTTGGTATACTCTGGACTACTCTTATCTACGATCCACTGGCTCACTGGGCCTGGGGTGGTGGTTGGGCTGCAAGTTTTGGAGCCCTTGATTTTGCAGGAGGGACTGTTGTACACATTAGTTCCGGTTTTGCTGCTCTTGCACTGGCACTTGTTATTGGCAATCGTACGGGTTTTGGAAAATATGCTCTGGAGCCTTCCAACATACCCACGACCTTGCTGGGAGGTGCCTTGCTCTGGTTTGGGTGGTTTGCCTTTAATGCTGGTAGCGCTCTTGCAGCAGATGGTGTTGCGGTAAATGCACTTGTGGCCACCAATATTGCTGCTGCTTCGGGTGCCCTCTCCTGGCTGGTCGCATCATGGGTTGTTGGTAAGCCCAGCTCGCTGGGAATGATCAGTGGAGCAATTGCTGGTCTTGTTGCAATAACTCCTGCATGTGGTTTTGTAGAACCAATTGCAGCAATCCCAATTGGCCTTTTTGCAGGACTTGTCTGTTATGGCGGACTTATCCTGCGTATGCGCATGAATCTCGATGAAAGTCTGGATGCCTGGGCAGTACACGGCCTGGGAGGTACCTGGGGAGCAGTTGCTACAGGGATTTTTGCATCCGCAACGATTGGCGGAGTGAATGGAATGCTTTATGGAAACCCTGCTCAGGTGCTAATTCAGATGACAGATGTAGTAGCTGTTATGTTGTACACTTTCGTAGCAACTTTTACTATTGCAAAAATTATAGACATGACGATTGGGTTGCGTGTTTCAGAGGAAGAAGAGTATGTTGGTCTTGATATTGCACAGCACGGTGAGTCAACAAGTGTGTGAGGTTTAACGATGAAAAAGAAGATTACTGCAATAATACGGCCGGAAAAGCTGGAGGATGTAAAAGAGGCTCTTGACGAAAAAGGATTCGTCGCCATGACAATTACCGAAGTTAAGGGAAGAGGAGCCCAGAAAGGCATTCGTCTCCAGTACAGAGGCAAGAAAACAGAAGTAGACCTTATCCCCAAGGTACAGATTGATATGGTCCTGGATGAAAATGATGTGCTGAGAGTAATATCTACAATAAAAAAGGCAGGCAGGACAGGTAAAGCAGGAGACGGGAAAATATTCGTATCTCCCATCGAGATGATTGCGAATGTAAGAGACGAGGAAGTTATGGTATCCGGCTAATAACCGGATACTCTTTTTCTTTTAAAGCCGGGTTATCTGAGTGTCTGGAAATTTTTCATTAACCAGTTTTTCCAATTCATCAATTTTGTCTTCTGCAACAGAAACTACTATTTCTACCACATCTGAATAGTGTTCATCCAGGATTGTAGCAGTATTTTCAAGCATATGTTTTACAAATTGCACATTCCTGTAGTTCACTACAAATTTCATTTCCTTTGTGGGGCCCTGCTCAACAACACCGGCATTATCTATCGCCTCAATAGCAGTTTGTTTGTAAGCACGGGATAATCCGCCAAATCCCAGTTTGATTCCGCCAAAATACCGGCTGATTATCACTACAACATTATCAAGTCCTTTCAGTTCAAGGACTTTGAAGACAGGTTTGCCCGAGCTTCCTGAAGGTTCCCCATCATCATCATATTTCATAATAAGATTTCCGTCACCTGTGATATGGTATGCAAACACATTATGGTTGGCATCGGGATACCTTTGTCGGATATCTTCCACAAAACGCTTTGCTTCAGTTTCGTCTGCAATCGGATATGCGTTGCCTATGAATCTGGACCTTTTAAATTCTTTTATCGCTAATCCATTGCCTTGTATTGTTTTTATATGAGACATTAAACCACTTTGGATTGTTTTTTCATTGCATCCTCCCCCTATAAAACCATAATCTATTTATGCACGTTCTAATATTAGAATATTCTATGATAAAAATATCTACAACTGAAGTGGCTATTCTGGGTCTATTGTCTGATAGACCCATGTACGGGTATGAAATCGAAAAAATAATAGAGGAGAGAAAGATGAGAAACTGGACTTCGATTGGATTCTCATCGATCTATTATTCTCTAAACAAAATGGAAAAAAAAGAGTTTGTTGTAAGCGAACGTGTCAATGTCGAGGGTAAACCTTCAAGAAAAGTATTTTCTATAACTGCCAAAGGTGAATCCGTTCTGAAAGAACAGATATCCACGTTCATAAGTCGGGTGGAGAAAACCAATTCCAAATTTGAACTGGGTTTGATGAATCTTGAAATTCTTTCTAAAAAGGAAATTATGGATTGTTTTGCCGATTATATGGAATCAATAGATAGGCAGATCGCTCATTATGAAAAACTGGAAAAAAACCTGGGGCAGATAAACGTTCCATTTTATATTCCTCAATTGGCCACCCGTCCTTTAAGATTATTGAAAGAAGAAAAAAAATGGGTCGCAGACTTTGTTGAAGAAATAAAATCAAAGTACCCGAGGAGCTAATAAAATGAGTATCCCCTTCACGCAGGAGCAATTTTTGGACAATATTGCAACTTACAACTTGTCCGTGTATCCTATGCAGTTTGTCATGTATCTGCTTGCCGGACTGGCATTATTCATGCTATTCAGGAAGCAGGCTTATTCAGATAGACTTATATCTGCAATCCTGGCCTTTTTCTGGATATGGATGGGAATCATGTACCATATCATGAACTTTGCTTCTATAAACACGACAGCCTATGTTTTTGGAGTTATTTTCATATTACAGGGACTGCTTTTTATTCGGTACGGAATAATTGGTAAAAACCTCACCTTTAGGTTATTGCCGGACAGGTACGGAGCTATAGCTATATTGCTGCTGGCCTACAGTCTGGTTTTCTATCATCTATTTGGCAATTTCATAGGACACATGTATCCTGCAATACCTACATTTGGTCTGCCCTGCCCAACAACGATATTTACTTTTGGAATGTTGCTTTTGGCTCCAAAGGTTCCGCGATCCCTAATAATAATCCCTCTTTTGTGGGCATTCATAGGAGGATCTGCAGCATTTATGTTCGGAATATTGCAGGATACTTTACTGCTCTTAATGGGTCTTGTTGCCACTGTAATGATCCTTTACAGGGAACACCGGAATGAAAAATAATCTTCTTTGTTCCTTATTGATCATATATACTTAGTGTTTCAATACAGATGGATACTGCAACAAGGAATCAAACTTCCAATTTTTTTGATTCCCTTTGCAGGAAAATTACAGCTACCACGAATGCAAGAAAATCTGAAACTGGTAGGGATAGCCATATACCGGTCAGGCCGAAAAACATGGGTAGTATGATCAATAAGGGTGGCAGGAAGATCACCTGTCGTGAAAGAGTCACAAACAGGGATTCCCTGGGTTTGCCCAGCGATTGTAGAAGGGCTGTTGCTACAATCTGTGCTCCGATAAAGGGCATCATTATGTAACATATCTTGATTGCGGGCACGCCCATCTCTATAAGAGCGGGGTCATTGCTGAAAATACCTATGATTTGTTCGGGTATGATGAAAACAACGATTGCAAAGATTAGACTGAGTCCTGTGGCCAGGTAGGTAGAAAGGGATATTGTCCTCTTCACGCGCTGCATCTGGTTTGCCCCATAGTTGAAACCAAAGATTGGTTGTATCCCCTGCTTAATACCTATAACCGGCATCAGGGTTAGCATGAATACCTTGATTATAATACCAAATACGGCAATTGCAACATCGCCTCCATAGTAGAGTAAGCTCTGGTTAAAAATGAGGAAAAGGCCGCTTTCCACCACGTTGAAAAGAAACTCTGACATCCCAATGTATGTTGATTCGTTTACGATTGACATATCAGGGCGCAGGGAGGTTAAACTGAATGGAACTGTGGCTTTTCCGGAGGCGTAATAGTAGAATACCATTATAGTGCCTATTATCTGCGAGATCACTGTTGCAATAGCGGCACCCTTTACGCCCATTCCAAATTCAAAGATAAAAAGAGGATCTAACAAAATGTTGGCAACACTGGATATGATCACAATGAGCATTGCAAATGAAGTGTTTCCTTCGGCACGGATTGAGTTGTTCATGGCAGCCGAAAAGGTGAAAAAGACCGTTCCAAGCAGGATGTAATATGTATAGTCTGCAGCATAGGGCATCACTTCGGCAGAGGCACCAAAGAGGGTGAGCAACTCTTCCATAAAGGCCAATCCTGCAACCGTGAATAGCAGGCTTGTAACTGTTACCATGGTGGCCATGTTGCCCACAGTTTTTTCTGCAATCTGCTGCTTTTTGCTACCCAGGGACCTGGAGATTATTGATGCTCCCCCAACTCCCACGCCAAGCGCAATTGCCAGCATCAGCATTTGTACCGGGAACGCCACTGAAATGCCGGCAATTCCCAGTACACTATCTTCGCCAAGCCCGCGGCCGATGAAAATTGTGTCAACCAGATTATATATGGCCTGAACTACAAGGCCGACTATAGCCGGAGCTGCCAGTTTTACGATCAGGCTGCCAATATTTTCCTGTGCCAGCATTATGTTGCGTTCATGGGGCATTATCTATTACCTTTCAATTTGCCTCTTTTACCGATGTATGCCTGACAACCGTATAATCATTACCAGGAAGGAAAAGCAATAGGTACGCAACTTTTATATCAAATTTGTCCCCTGCCCCGAAAGAATAGAACTTATTTTTCCAGTAATCTTGTGACTTCTGCAAGCATTTCCGGTATGGGTATTTCCTGGGGGCAGCGCTCTGCGCATTGTCCACAATCTATGCAGTTGGATGCCTTACGTTCATCGCCTACGTGGGATGCATAAGCCCTTCTGGCATCTTCTATATTTTCATAAAGCATAGCATTATTGAGGTACTTGAAATTGAGCGGAATCTGCACACCTGCGGGACATGGCAGGCAATACCTGCAACCTGTGCAATCAACAACAAGTTTATCGCGGTAGATTTCCCGTACCTCACGTATCAGTGAGTGGTCTTTTTCAGTCAGGGAATTTGGCAATGCCTTATTTGCTGTTGCTAGATTCTCCTTCAGCTGCTCTAGATTACTCATACCGCTTAAGACCACACTTACCTGGTCAAGATCCCAGATATAGCGCAATCCCCATTCTGCCGGTGTACGTTTGACTTCACTTTTGTCCCAGATTTTCATAATGTCGTCTGGTACCATATCGGCCAGGCAGCCTCCTCTCAAAGGCTCCATGATTATTACTCCAAGGTTTCGCGATGCTGCATAGAGTAAACCTTCGTGGCCTGCCTGATAATCGATGTCAAGATAGTTGTACTGGATCTGGCAGACATCCCATGGGTAAGCATCAACGATTTCCCTGAACAAAGAGACTTCATCGTGAAAAGAAAAACCCACATAACGGGCTTTGCCATTTTTTTTAATCTGATCAAGGAACTCAAACAGGCCAAGTTCCACAAGTTTTGGCCAAAAGTCCCGGTTGAGAGTATGAATTAGATAAAAATCAATGTAATCCGTACCGAGTCTTTCAAGTTGTTCATCAAAGTAGCGATCCATATCTTCCCGGCTTTCAATGTTCCATGATGGCATTTTGGTGGCGAGATTTACTTTATCTCTATAACCATCTTGCAACGCTTTAGCCAGAAGGGGTTCACTTTTACCTTCATGATAGGGGTAAGCGGTATCAAGATAATTTATGCCCTGATCAATGGCATAGTGGATTATCTCGCAAGCTCTTTGCTCATCAATGTGTCCGGGGTCGCCGTCTATTACGGGCAGCCGCATACAACCCAGCCCAAGGGATGAAACTTTTTCACCTGTTTTTCCAAGTGCACGGTATAACATGCTCAAATGTGGTATTTCGTTGATAATAAGCTTTGGTATCCTGACTATTAAGTTCTGATCATTCTTACGAACCTATAGTTCATACTAATGATGAGTATGACATTTATAAGAATTCACAAGTTATTTATAGTAATTTTGCACAGATAGTATATTGCAAGCAATTTCATATTCATTATGAATTGCAAGTGGTGGTACACATGAGACGTGGTAAACTCGAAATTATGATAGACATACTTAAAGTTGTACAGAGAACAGAAGCAACAAAAACTTCTATCGTCTATAAAGCAAATCTGAATTTTAATCGTGCTGATAATTACCTTGAAGCCCTGATAGATCAGGGTCTTATAGTAAAGGCATCAAACAGGTATATAATTACAAACCTGGGGGCAGGTTATCTCCAGAAAATGAATGATGTAAGAGAGGTGTTAGAAGCACCAACCTGTTGATATAAATCTTATAGAGAATTTTAACAATTCATTGAATTATTAATTATTACCGTCTTATTGGCGGTAATGCTAACTATTTTTAACTGTTCCTCGATACAATTATTGATAAAAAGTAACTTTGTTTCCGTAAACTGCAATAATAAAGTTTATAGTCTATGCTGTAAAATTGCAAATGGGGGTATATAATTTGAAAATAAGAATGTTGAATTCAAGAAATGAAATTAACAGACTGGGCAAAGATGAAAATTTCATCCACTTTTCGTTTAGGCCAAGTGACATAGATATTCTGGAAATACTCAAAGATTGTCCAAACCTCAAAGCAGCCCAGATTCCGCCTTCTTACATGAAATCCCTTTCGGAAAATGTGCCAAAAATACTGAAAATGCAGGGAGTGGAATTACTTAAAGGGGATTTGAAGGGTACTAAAGTTATAAAGTATATGGAAATTACAGATAAATAATTTTGTTTTTATTTAATTTAGAAGTAAAATAATTGCAGTTGAGCCATTTTCAATTTCTGTATGGAATATGCAGAATTTTCTTTTTGGGAAATGTGAATAGGAGTCCTTGCTTCTTATCCATAGTTATGAAATAGTATATTACAAAAAAAGAGATGTATGGTGCTCCGATCGGGATTCGAACCCGAGTCTTCGGCTCGAAAGGCCGGAATGATTGGCCGGACTACACTATCGGAGCACAGTTGGCCGCTATCTAAAAGCGACCCTACTATACGTTACTATTATATATAGTTTTTGTCAGGTCTGATTTTGTTTTTCCTTGACAAGTCTTAATATCCATTCAGTAAGAGCTTCGCAATGTTCGGGGTGACACGCAAGCCTGCAACCTGTGCACGGAGAGAACATTCCTGCTGCAAGCATAAGTTCATAGGATTTCTCATCCGGTGTTGTCGCTTTAATAAGATAGGTGCGTGACCCGTTGGTTACAGCTGGTTCCCTGGTGATCTTTCCTTCTTTCATCATGCGGGAAATCATACGGGAACACTTACGACTATCAATGTTTAGATCCTTCCATAGCTCATTTTGATAAACACCGTCATGGTGCTTGCGAATTAGACTCAATGCCTCTTCTTCAATTTCCATGAATAACCCGTAATTATTGTGTTTCAGCCGGTATGATTAAGATAATGTTGTTTCCTCTCAATACTACAGAGCCCAATGAACGCTGACGCTCCTCTTCAACCATCTCAAAGGTATCCTCCAGATGGAGATTCATATAATCATCGGCACTTTTCAGAATACCGTCAAGTAAACTGTGGTCACCTTTCATTTCAACCTGAATTCTGGATCCAACAAGTTTCTGTACCTTCTTATTCGGGAACAAAATAAAATCCTCACACAAATATCATTTTTAAATATAGATTAAATCAAAATACGCGAATGTAAACTGTAGTCTCCCCTATTTATGTCTAACGATTATAATCCTGCAGGTTTAAATATATTTGCTCCCTGTTCAGATATACCCTTGAAGATGTGAACTGTCATCATCTACCGGCTTTTTGGCAGAAGTATTCTGCGCACTCTTCCGGACAATCGGGCCAAAAGCAGCTTCATATTCTTTGATATGTTGGTCGAGCCATCTGGAGAGTTCCATTGCGGCCAGAGGGGACAGGATTACTTCTGATTCGAGGTTACGCTCGATAACCTGTTCATTGTCATTTGAAACTCCATGAGGGGTATCATTATAAAAACATATCCTGAAATCGTAAGGACTGTGTCCACCCATTGCCCCGATGGCATATACCTGATTGAAATGATCTGGTTTATGCAACTTGATTTTCATATTCTTCTTTTGAGATTGCCCTTCTTTTTTATCCTCAGCCATAACCTTATCCTCGTTTCCAGATTTCATAAACCTTATGCCTTAATATGTTTTGCATTTCATCTGCCGGCTTCCACACTCTTTTTCAAATCCTTTGCCTGTTTTGCGATATCCGGTTTTGAATGGGCACTTGCCATCATTTCAATAGCATCAAGGTTGCGGATAACGCCATCAAGGTAGCCATAAAGATCACCAACATACGCACTTATACCATACTTTTCGTTCAGCCTGGCTGCAATCTTCTCTGGATCGCGACCACCAGCGCGCATCCTGATTATCATTTCGGAAAAATTCTTTTCAGCACATCCACAATACGGGCTCTCTTTACATCCACATGTCAAAAAATCAGTAGCGAATTCGAAGAGTTGATCCCGGATCTTCTCTTCCAGCTGGGATAGGTTATCTCCTTCAAATACAATATCCAGAGCCGCTCCCTGAAATACCCGGGATGGCATATTCACGTTCAGTGCTGCTGATATCTGGGGTGCAAACTTAAAGTAAACCGCATCGAAGAATTCCAGATTGGCTGCAATTTCGATCGGGTCCTGACCTGCACGTACTGCATCCCGGATAAGGAATGCACGTGAAGCAGAGAGAAAGTGTCGGGCTGCAATACTGCCCATTCGGGTCAATTTGATACCATCGCCTTTCTGTGTCAGGAACCGGTATTTTTTCAATTTATTTACAATGGAATTAAGATCAATATCCTCCACCATTTTGCTGCATATATAGTTCAGGTCGGTTTTTGAATTTGTGACTGCAACCGAAGCCAGAACTTCCTCTTCCTGCTCTTCCTGACCATATTTCAAATTCATTTCTTCCATCCGGCCTTTGAGCAGTTTTACCGCCATCTCGTCTTCTGTCACGGCCTGTCCGCCCCCGTATGTCTTATCAGGACTTGCAAGCAAAACTACCACACCTCTGTCATGATAATCCGGTCTTCCTGCTCTTCCAAGCATCTGTAAGAATTCTTGCAGGTTTATCCAGTCAATTCCCATTGCAAGGGATTCAAATATCACCTGTGAGGCAGGGAAATCAACACCTGCTGCCAGAGCTGCTGTTGTCACTACCACAGGAAGTTTTCCTGAGGCAAACCTGTCCTCAACTTTTTTACGTTCCGGATTGGCCAGTCCCGCATGATAAGCAGATGCCTGGATTGGCAGGGCATTTGCAAGACGATGACAGTTTCTACGGGAATTTGTAAAGACGATGGTCTGGCCCTTATGACCTTTTGAAGATACCCGATTGTATTCCTCACGTATAAGACGGGTCATTATTCTCAATTTGCTTTGCTGGGGGCAAAATATAAGGTGTCTCTCAATCGGGACCGGACGATGTTCATACTCCACAAGTTCAGCATCCAGATGTTTTGCAAGGGCGTGGGGACTTCCTACAGTTGCAGAAAGATAAATGAACTGTGCCCCTGGTGCTGCATATTTGAGACGTGCAATAACACCATCAAGACGGTGCCCGCGTTCTTCATCTTCCAGCATATGGACTTCATCTATGACCACTGTACCAATTTGACCCAGCATATCTGCTTTGGAAGAACGCATAATGTAGTCGATCCCCTCATAGGTTCCGACAATAAGGTCCGTATCAAGAGAACGTGACATTTTTTCCGTTTTGCGCGTTTTTATACGAGAACTTCCTATACGTATTGAAGTCTGGAGTCCAAAACCTTCATATTTTCCAGTGAACTGGCTATATTTCTGGTTTGCCAGAGCAACCAGCGGCACCAGATAAAGCATCTTGCCTCTTTTTTTCAGAATATTCTCTATACCGGCCATCTCCCCGATCAATGTTTTACCGGTAGCTGTTGCCGAGGTCACAAGAAGGTTATTTCCTTTTAGTAAACCCTTGCGTACAGCAATACTCTGTACAGGTAATAGGTTTTTAGATTTTTTTAATAATGACTTCTTGAATTGGCCGGATATTGGAAGTTTACTTATTGGATATGGGTTCTGATCTTCTTTTGAAGCTATTGTGTCGTATCTTGTAACTTCCGAATCAATTTCTTCAGGATCTAGCATGCCGATGGTGCGATCAAGGTCTTTTGTCTTGTTTAAAACATCAAATATGCGCTGTATGGCCTCATCAGAATAATGGCATTGGGAGTTACGCAGAGCCCGTTTCAGTTCTTCCTGTGCACACGTTTCACAGATGCGTTCTCTCTGATGAGAAATAGATTTCTTGTTCACAAAATTGAATTCCTTATTGAGCAGACAAAAACGACACACATCTACCATTTCACCCGTAAGGTGGAATCCGCCGAGCATTTCGATAATTTTTTTGTGGGTTTTGGCATTTCCCTGCCTGGTAATCAATATTCTCTCCGAACGTCTGAGTATCTCTATAAATTCCTCGGGTGCACGGTAATCCTGTTTCTTATCTTTCGATACCAGAAATCGTAAGGGTCGTGGTCCTGCGCTGGTACTTCGCAGAGTTAGTTCACCTACTATTGCAGGAGTTTTTTTTCGGTCTTTAATCAGCATTACTGTGACCTTTCCTTTTAAAGGATAGAGAAGAGTCCAGAGGGTCATATTCTGTCATAGACGTATTTCCCTATTATAAAGTAAGCGTCTTCTTCGTATCATACTATATATTTGATCAATATTATTCAGTATATTTTAGCGTAAAGTTTTATAAATATGCTCCATATAGTAATAGTTAGTAGTGAAGGGTATGATATGCAGAATAACAATAATGGACATCTTGAAATTCAGCAAATGACACAACCACCAAAAAGCAAGAATGTTTTGGGCAATTCAGATAAATATTCAGGGAGTGTATCTGCTGATGAATCAAAACCTATTATTATGCCTACGGGAATATCCTTACTTGATGACAGTCTCAGTGGGGGTCTTCCGTCAAGTTCATTGGTCTATTTTTCTGCAGATCCTCTATCGATGTCCGAAGTTTTCCTGTATCAGTTTTCCCAGACAAGGAAAACTTACTATTTTGCCACAGGTCGGCGCCCCAAATATATCCATCAGGACATAGTAAACTTAGGCTTTGATCCATCCAATATTATTTTTGTTGATGTTTATGGAGAATACTACTTTACGCAAACCGGCGAAATGGTTAGCAGTGTGGGCAATGAGTTTGTTGATTCAAAGATAATCGAATTCACCGAATACAATTTACAAAATATTGCTCTGGATGCGGAAGATGATGAGGTAAATGTAATATTTGATACTTTTTCCTTTTATACCAACCTTAATGTCAATACAGGCCTGATCAAACGTCTATTAAACATGCTTTATGAAACAACAAAACAGATGGTTTCACTAACTTATCTTTACAGTCTGAAAAGAAGTAGTCCAGAAGCACTTGAAAGTGATCTCTTCAATTCCGCAGATGTGATATTCAATGTATTCATTGAACGATCATCTGACAAAATAATAAACAAACTCTCAATCCCAAAGATCAGGGGGATGGTCCCTACTTCTGATGTTATTAAGTTCAATGTGGCAAACGGAGTCCATATTGATACATCAAAAGATGTTGTCTGATCTTAAAGGCATGCATGATCTTTTGCCAGCCTGCATGTACATGTCCGCTTCTCATTCATGGAAAGGAATGAGCTGATAACAAGATCAAACAGTACCTTTTCCCGGTTTTTAATAACGCTAACTACTTCATCTGCGGCCAATCTTTCATTACCCAGGCCACATGCAGGGTTGGTAACTGTACATATTGAGGCATAACAGATTTTCATTTCACGGGCAAGTATAACTTCCGGCAGGCCGGTCATACCTACAACATCCCCAAATGAAGCCATCATTTGTATCTCTGCTTTAGTTTCAAACCGTGGCCCTTCAGTACATATATATGTTCCTTCAAATAAGTCTTCTTTCTTTTCCTGCAAAGCACTGATGAGACACTGTCTGAGTCTTGGACAGTATGGTTGGCTCATGTCCACATGTACGGTCTGATCATGATAATATGTGGATTCACGCCCTTTTGTAAAATCAATGAAATCATCCGGGACAAAAAATGAACCCGTGGGGTGGCCTTTCATGGAACCTACAGAATTTGTGGCTATTACCTGTTTGACGCCAAGTTTTTTTACTGCACATATTATGGCATGATAGTTGATTCTGTGAGGGGGGATATGTGGGCCTGTTATCGAATGTCTGGGTATGAAGGCAAAGTTGATACCCCTGGTTTTACCTATAAAACACTCCGCATCCCCGTAGGTACTTGAAATGGTCATTTTTTCATAACCATTACTTTTGAGGAAACCTACGCCTCCAATTATAGCAAAAGAAATGTCCCTGTGCATTTTTATTTCTCTCGATTGCCTGAAAAGGATAACTTTACACCTGCAAGAGCCGAAATTATGGATAACACTATCGAGTAAATGAAATATTGTAAGCTGAAACTGCCTGCTGTAGATTCGGATGGCAGGGAACTTATTGATAATATATATTCACTGGAACCCCATAGGAGAAAACCTGCTGCAATTACAAAGAGGACAGGAGATAGTTTTCTCCAGCAAAAATGTTTTTCCATTTTTAGGTCAATTATTTTTCCTGCAATCGCAAAAAGGAAGGCTGAAACATACCACCATACGGATTTGTTTATGAAAACAGTCACAAGAGTAATCAAGCCATAATACCAGCCACCTCCTGTTGTATAGTAACCCCACAATTCCAGAGCTCCCATTATGGTTGCGATTATTATCAGCAACCCTGCGGCCATATAGGTGACAAAGGTCATCTGGCCTGCATAGAAGGCTTGTTTCATCTTTTCCCTGGCAACGGCAAACGATTCGTCCAGATCAAATCCCCGGTATAACATATAAATGCCAATGGCAGCTGAAATCCCAATAATTGCTCCTTCCGGATATCGGGCCAGAAGGAAAATGGCATAGATAAGAGCTGCAAGTCCCAGGGGAACAAAAAATGTCTGGGAAATCTTGGGGTCATTGAATGCATGTTTTAGAATGTAATATGTACTTTCAAGATTTGCACTTTGCTTGACGACTATCCTTTTTACAGAATCGATTTTTATTCTTGATTGAACAATGGGCAAAAGGGTTTCATCTTCAGCTCCATCGGAAACAAAAATAGCCTCTTCTGGGCCATAGCGGGAGAGTACATCATCAAGCTGGCGTGATATGCGCTGGTCGGAAATCACACCTACATTCCGGTCTCCTGCAAAAGAGACCAGTTCAACATCTGATCCTTTTTCTTTCAGCTCGTCATAAACACGGATTCCGCCAAACAGTGTATTGACATCTGAATCTTCCGGATCTGCAGACGCAAGCCTGACAGCAGCATCTACGTGAGCCTCTCTGCCTATAATTGGTGTTTGGACCCCTGCTTTGTCTCCAAGGTCGTTGTCCCGGTCTATACAGATTACCAGAGTTTGCATTGAAGTTCTAGATATAAATTAATACGAAGTTATATATAGGTTATCTGGAGCGATATTCTTATGCGAATCCTTCAATAAGCCTGCGTGCCCAGTTAAGTTTTTTCTTTTTGAGTTCATCGACATTGTCATCATCAAAATCAAAACCTACCAGAGTCATGGAAGTTGCCCCCAGTTGATGAGCCATGAAAACACACCGATCGCCGTCTGTAAAGCCTCCAAAGTTGAATAGGCCATGTGGAGGTTTTGTCTGGGATGTACCGATAATATTGGTTAAAAGAGGTACAAAAGAGAGAATTTTGTCTGTATTGTCGCCATGGGCATGCACTACCATTATGGCTCCTTTCTTGTTTGCCTCAATCTCTTTTTCAACATCTCCGTCAAGATCAGTTACAATCACGTCCGGGAGAAGGCCTTGCTCCAGCAGGAGAGATGTTGCTCCATCAGCAGCAATGATCACATGGTTTGAAGGGTCTACCTGCTCGAGATCTTTTTTCAGTGTGGGCGCATTACCGCAAATTAATGTATCTTTGCCCTTGATAACATCAGTAAGACCGTTTAGGTCTGCTTTTACAGGTCCGATGAGAAGATTTGAAAGAAGCTGTGCAGCATCCGCATCAGCATCTTCGGAAAAACCGAAATCTTCTACTATTTTTTTGTATATCGGTTCCCATTTGTCATATTCCAT
>JASMTL010000104.1:0-6350 GCA_041694315.1 Methanosarcinaceae archaeon
CATGAACTTTCAGGAGGAATGAAACAGAGGCTTCTTGCAGCAATGTGTCTTTCCTATAAACCCAGTCTACTTATAGCAGATGAGCCAACAAAAGGTCTTGATTCTTTCTCAAAAAAAGGCACTTTAGGTTTATTCAGACATATGAAGAGGGAGCATGGAAACTCCATGCTTGTAATAACTCATGACCTTGATTTTGCACTGGAAATATGTGATAGGGTTGCAGTAATGTATGCAGGACAAATTGTAGAGGTTGGGCCGGTAACAGATATATTGCAAAATCCTTCTCATCCTTATACAAAAGCCCTCTTGAATGCTCTTCCACGTAATGGTCTTATCCCTCTACACGGACATACTCCCAGCAGGATTGATTTGCCAGATGGCTGTCTCTTTCATGAGAGGTGTAATCTGTGCTTTGATAAATGTGGTATCGAGGCTCCCTCTACAAAAAGTATTAAGGGAGGGGTTGTCCGATGCCACCTCTACTGAGAGTAAAAAATCTTGTCAAAACCTTCGAAGACAACAAGGTGCTTAATGGTATTGATATTGATGTAGAAAAAGGAGAAACTCTTGGACTTTTTGGAATTAGTGGTTCTGGCAAAACTACGGTGGGCAGGTGCATAGCAGATTTGGAAAAACCTGATTCAGGAAGTATTTTTTTCAAAGGGAAAGATTTACAGGCTATGAATCGTCGGGAAAAGAAAAAAGTACGCCCACAAATCCAGATGATTTTTCAACATCCTGAGGTTTCTCTTAATCCGAGGATGAAAGCATTTGATAGTCTTGTGGAGCCTTTGAAACTACATGGCTGGGATGACGGGTCTTCTCTTGAAAAGAAAGTTGAAGAGTTAATAAATCTTGTAGGTTTGAGGCGGGAACATCTTGCTCGCTATCCTGCTCATCTTAGTGGAGGGGAGATACAGAGGATAGTTCTTGCACGTATTCTTTCTATAAAACCGGAATTCATTGTAGCTGATGAACCGACATCAATGCTGGATGTTTCTGTACAGGCACAGGTACTAAGAACGATGGAGAAAATTCAACAGGAAAAAGGCGTTTCATATCTGTTGATTTCTCATGATATCGATATCTTGAGAAAAGTGTGTGATAGGATAGCACATATTGATCATGGCAAGATTTCAAATATTGAGAATACATGAAATATTGGGAGGGAGTATATTCGTGAACTGTCATGTGTTTATTTTGAATCTGTCCGATATTAAAATGGTTATTATTAACATTAGCCTGATACTAGAAAGTGGTATATGTTTCCTTAAAGGCTAACATATGTTAGCCAATTAATTATCTATTTAAGTCATATTCTCTCTGCTACTACAAAATACAATAAGGAAATGATAAATTGAAAAAAATTATATATTCACTTATCTTTTTCATGACAATTTCTTTTTCTATGACAGGATGTGCAATTGCAACAGAAAACACTCAATATCCACTTGAGGTGACGGATAATTTTGGGTATAATATTACTATCGAATCACAACCTGAAAGAATTGTTTCTACCATGCCCAGTAACACAGAACAATTATTTGCCATAGGAGCAGGGGAAAATGTTGTTGGTGGAACTATTCATGATACCTATCCGCCCGAGGCGGCAATGATCGAAAAAGTCGGCGGGTATGCAAATCTTGATCTCGAAAAAATAATTGATCTTAATCCAGACCTGGTAATTGCAGGTGAAGGTAACGGTGAAGAGAATATTGACATGATGAGAAATGAGTTTGGGATGAAAGTTATTGTTCTTAAGCCCCAAAATGTATCTGACATAATGGAAAATATTGAACTTCTAGGAAGTGTTACCAATAAATCTGCAGAAGCAGTTTCGGTTACATCCGATATGAGAAAGGACATTGATAAAATTGAATCCATAACTGGGGATTTTCCTGATAATGCCCGGCCACGTGTCTTATATATTGTATGGGATGACCCAATGTACGCTGCCGGTACAAATACCTTCCCAAGTGACCTTATTTACATGGCAGGTGGTCAAAATATCCTTGAATCCGAAGGCTGGCCTGTGGTTGATGTGGAAGCAATGATGGAAAAAGACCCGGAAGTAATAATCTGCTCAAGTATGGGGGCTGAGGATAAGAGTGTATCAGGAAAACTTGCCGATAGTATCAGGGACAATGAACTTCTTGCATACACAAGTGCACTGCAAAATAATAGGGTTTACCCCATTTCAAACCCAAAACTGGTTGAAATCCCGGGTCCAAGAATTGTGCAGGGACTCGATGAACTGCACACTATTCTGCAACCTTTAAGTGAAGAAAAACTGAAGTCATCAGATCAAAATTCTACCGAAATTTCAAATTCTACTGAAGATGTGGGAGACAGTAAAGAAACACAACAGAGTCCTGCATTGGGAATTTTGCTTTCTTCAATTGTATTGATTATACTTTATTCCAGTATCACCATAAAAAGGAAATAATTATGAAAAGACCCGGTAAATCATTGCTGCTGTTGCTTATGCTTCTAGTTGCACTGGTATCTGGGATTAATCTTACAATAGGCAGCAGTGATGTATCTGCTATCACAACCCTGAAGATTATCCTTTATAGTCTTGCAGGAAAAATAGGTGAGATTGCCGGCACGGGTACCTGGATAACACATACTTGGGAAGAGAAATATGATAGTGTAATTCTGCTTTACCGGCTGCCTAGGGTTTTATTGGGGATACTGGTAGGAGCTGCACTGGCAACAGCAGGTTGCTCCATGCAGGGGCTATTAAAAAATCCCATGGCAGATCCCTATATTATAGGCATGTCAGCAGGAGCATCTTTAGGTGCAGCGATTGCTATCATACTACAGGTTCCGGTCCAGATTCTTTCCTTTGGTGTGGCGGCTCTTTCTATTCTGGTCGTATACAATATTTCTAGGATAGGGGAAAAAGTTCCTACTGAAACCCTTCTTTTGGCAGGGGTAGCAGTTGGTTTTTTCCTGTCTGCAATCACAACGTTTCTATTGTTCGTTGCAGATGCACATAACCTTAAACTGATTATTTACTGGATGATGGGAAGTCTGGCCACATCCACCTGGTTTGAAGTACAAATTACTTTTGCGATGGTGGCTATAGGAATATTGATGTTATACCGGCAGTCCTGGAATCTTAATGTCATGCTTCTGGGGGAAGAACAAGCACATTGCATGGGTGTTGATATCGAAAATGTGAAAAAGCATACTCTTGTTTTCTCTTCCCTTGTGACAGCTGCAGCTGTATCAGTGAGTGGGGTAATTGGTTTTGTAGGATTGATCATACCTCATATCATGAGAATTCTTGTAGGGCCTGATCACAGGATACTTCTTCCAGCGTCTACCCTCACAGGTGCCATTTTCCTTGTACTTTCTGACAGTATTGTAAAAATTATCGGTACCGAAAACCCTATTCCTGTTGGTGTCATTACTGCCTTTTTCGGAGTTCCCTTTTTCATATATCTGTTAAGGAAGAGGAGGGAAGGAATAAGTGCTTGAAATTGAAAACCTGCATTTTAGTTATGATGGCAGGCAAACTCTCAAAGATATTAATCTGGAGGCAAAGGAAGGAGAATTCTGGGGTATCCTGGGTCCGAATGGTTCCGGAAAAACGACCCTTGTGAAACTTATAAACAGGGTCCTAAAGCAATCAGCAGGAAGCATCCTGATTGATGGTCAGGACATCCGCAATTTATCCCACAATGAAATTGCACGTCATCTTGCTGTGGTTTCTCAGGTATTTTCTATAAATTTCGAATTTACAGTTGAGGATATTGTGATGATGGGGCGTACTCCACACATTAAAAAGACAGAAACTGCAGAAGATTTTGAAATTGTAAGGGATGCACTGGAAAAGACAAATACGGCTTATCTTAAAGAGCGGTTTGTTACACAGCTCAGTGGAGGTGAATTACAGCGAGTTGTAATTGCACGTGCTCTGGCCCAGAAACCCTCCATTCTCCTGCTCGATGAACCCACATCCCATCTTGACATCACAAACCAGATAGATATCTTAAATCTTGCCAAAAATGAATGTAAGAAGGGAACACTGGTTGTGGCAGTTGTACACGATCTCAATCTGGCTGCCTATTATTGCGATAAACTCTGTCTTCTCAGGGATGGTGAATTGATTGTTAAGGGTAATCCTGCAGAGGTTCTTACAAAGGAAAATGTCCATAATGTGTATAATCTGCCGGTGGAAATCATCACCAATCCCATTACTAATTCTTTGAATGTGGTTCCTCTGCTGGAGCCATTACCTTGATTTATTAATGCAGTTTTAATGAATTGTTTAGTTATTTTCCATTAAAACAATACATATTCTTTTTTTATACTAGTTTTCTATTTTTATATTAGCTACTTGGATTATATGTGTAATCTAAAAAATTAGTTTTATAAACTTTTCAAGTAATTCACAACCTAATTTGCAGAGCTTCAGCTTGAATTTCCAATGAAAATTTTAAGATTATCTACAACAAGGAGGTTGTTATTCTGAAAATTAAAAGAATGTTATTATGTATGTTTTTATTTCTTAGTATTGCGACATTTTTGATTACTTCTGCGAGTGCTTCGCCCGAAGTTCTCTATGATGATGAATTAAGCCTTACTTCAGGTACTTTCGATTTCGTACCCGATAACAATGCATCCGCCAGTTATGCCATTGACAACTTCACGGATCTCGGTGCATTACATGCTGCATCTGTGGATGGTGATTTTGATTTCAATGCCACCGATGAATACTATTCGAGTTATGGTTCCTTCTCGCTGAACAACATTAGTGATATAGAAGGTTCCTGGTCTGGTGGAAACAGCTGGTCCATTTTTATTAATGGTGAATCTGTATCTTCTGGACTTGGTGGCAATGAGATTGAGAATGGTGATACCGTTACTTTCTGGTATTGTCCAACCAATAGCACTACTTATGCACCCATTCTTGAAGAAGCAAGTTACGTTGTAAATATAACCGTCACTCCAGAAGTTCTCTATGACGATGAGTTACGTCTAACTTCAGGTACTTTCGATTTCGTACCTGATAACAATGCATCTGCCAGTTATGCTGTTGACAACTTCACGGATCTCGGTGCTTTACATGCTGCATCTGTGGAGGGTGGATTTGATTTTAATGCTACGGATGAATATTATTCGAGTTTTGGTTCTTTCTCATTGAATAACATTAGTGACATTGAAACTTCTTGGTCTGGTGGAAACAGCTGGTCAATTTTTATTAATGGTGAATCCGTATCTTCTGGACTTGGTGGCAATGAGATTGAGAATGGTGATACCGTTACTTTCTGGTATTGTCCAACCAATAGCACTACTTATGCACCCATTCTTGAGGAAGCAAGTCACGTTGTAAATATTGATGTTTCAATCGAGGACAACGATGACCATGATGATAGTAGCAATAGTCACAGTAGTGGTGGAGGTACAGGGCAGGCTACAATCATCAGCAATGAAGATGAACCTGAAACTGACGAAAAACCAGTTGTGGAAAACAACGATCCCGAAACTTCAGAAAATGATGAATCACAGGATCCAATTGATTCACAGGAAAAATCCCCGGATATAATTGAGCAGGAGAATCCTGACGTTGCGGAATCCACCGATGAAAACCAGGAAGAAAGCCAGAATGCAACTCCGGGATTTGAAAGTGTTTTTGCAATTGCCGGGTTGGTTTTATCGGCTGTATTGTTGATGAGAAGAAATGATTGAACTAAGAGGAAGGTTGTAAATATGCAGGAAAAATGTAATTTGAAAAGGGGTTTTGCACTTATTTTTGGTGCATTGCTTCTTTTCTCTTTTTTCACAGGAATTGGAGCAGCTGCAAACTGGTACCAGTTCCAGATGGACGAATTAAATTCAGGTGTAACTACCGATAGTGCACCGATCGATGATCCTGTTGATGAGAAATATAAGTCCTGGGAAATCCAGTTACAAACAGATGGGGATCTAGCAGGCATTGATTCAGTACCTCTTGTGGTAGATGATTTTGTTTATGTGGCTACTGCTGATAATACAGTCTATGCTATCAACAAAAATACAGGTATCATTGAATGGAATTCTTCCACAAGTGGCAGCGGTTTTCTTCTTTCCACTCCTGCTTATGGCAATGGTCTGATATTTGTACCCACAAAAGACGGATATATCTATGCCCTTGATGCAGATGATGGAGACGAAGAATGGCATGTAAAAGTTTCTGACAAACAACTCAATACACCTGTGAAATACGACGATCACAGAATTTACTTTGGTGATTGTGCTACAAGTGGCATTGGTTCCAGTGGAAATGGTACATATTACTGTTATGATGATGACGGGAATGAATGCTGGACACGTGTCTCTACATCAGGTTCAGGTTATTA
>JASMTL010000105.1:0-4147 GCA_041694315.1 Methanosarcinaceae archaeon
CAACAATGGTGGGAATGATGTGGAAATCTCCGTCTTAGGTAAATTTATGAACACATATCCATTTCTAAAAGAATCTCTTGCATCAGTAGGTGAATCAGATGATGGAATCGAAAAATATGGCAGAATGTCAGAAAGCACCGCTAAAACGATTATTGGACAGATACTTTCTTTGATTTGATTAAGGTCAACTACGCATCCTTTACGAAAGTGACTTGAAAGCAGTCAACCACAGAACCCAGGGACTTTAGGCGTGGGAGGTATATCAAGTTTCATTTCCAGTCCGGCGCCTCGCCACTTCTAAGCAGCAGGAAATCGATCTCTGAGCGGGACATTCCTTTTCTTTTGGCTTTCCTTTTTATGGATTTGACATATTTTTCTTCATCTTCAGGCTCAAGCATTCTCAAGAAATAACAGATCCAATTCAGATAGGCTCTCTTGCCAGGCAGCCATGACCTGTTCTCTACACTTTTTATCACATAATCCAGCACAAATTCAAATTCACTGAGTGTGAGGGGTCTCTTTTTGAATACTTCCGTCATAGTCGCGATAATCGATAACTCAAGGGGATGGGAGAAATAACTGATTTTATTCTCCAAGTGAAACATTATATTGAACAATCTCATTTCAACGTCATTATCGGTCAGATCCTGGTCCTGCTTATAATAGTACTGAGCGATGGTATGCTCGAGTTTGCCAATGTGGAAAGTATATTCATCCGGTCTTTCTTTCGGGTCCATACCTTCTTTGATCTCTGCAGTATCCTCATCAAGCAAATCGGCCAATGAATTGTCTTTATCTATATTTTCATTCATGTTTTGTCCCCTTAATCACAATTTTAGGCAAGTAATGGATGAAAAATTTAGTTGTAAAAAGCAATTCATATCTGGTGGTGCAATTTACATTGAACACAAAAAACGCGATTTCAGGTATATCCTGGAATATCAGAGATGCTTGTCAGCCACCCAGACCAATGTTAATTGACATTCAAGCCTTTGCCGTCAGGGAGGGGTGGTTGACATTTCCGTCAATGAGATAAACTTATCCTTTCTTCCAGACGCTTGTACATTCTGTCCATGAATTCCTCCCTATCAATCAAATCCATCATCCTTGTGAGAATATCACTATAGGTCTCCCCTTTATGGCCATAGTTTTTCAGCCTGTCTCTTATCGCTTTTGTTGTGGGGATAGTCGTCGTCTGGCTAACGTGTGTACTCATGTGTCCTATCTCCTATGATTATTAGACGTGTCAACTAATTCTCCTGGATGAATGCTTAATTGACATTTAACCCACTTCCGTTAGGGTGTAGTTGACTGCAGCCAAATTAAGCATTATAGGTATATTTGTTCACACGTTATTTATATTACGTGAATAAAAATGGACATGATATATGTCCCTGTGCAATTATGGAGGCGCTTACCCGCTGTAGGCAATCCTGTCCAGTTTCCTGGAAACCTCCGGCTTGTAGTAAGCCTCCCCGCAGGTATCACACACATAGGCAGGTACTCTCAAAGAAACACGTTTCCCATCTGCTTTCTGGATTTCCACCTCGGTGTTTTTCTAAACCAATTTGCCCTGGCAGAAATTACAACTGTCCGGTAACATATTGATTCATATCTTCTGGATAGCCCAAATATTCTTTGTCTGGAATGAAATTTCTGGCTAATATGCAAAGGATTGATTTTATATATTATTGTTTGCACAATAATTGTTGTGGCAATAAAAAGTGAATTCATCATCAGGCAGCCAGAACCAGCTGGTAGATATAGATGCCTGCAATCCCTGATTGATAAATCCGGGCTTGTCTTCCATATACGATAAATCCTACTATTTTATCGAATACAGTCGACAAAATATACAGACATAATCTGTATCATTTCACCCTACTGTACCATCGCACAGCACCCACCATACAGATCACAATCCCGAATACCTCCGATATAAAAACCATCGATATGGCCGGGTCATAGCAGTTGGAGAAAACGTGCATCAGGTAATCCAGAAATCCGCCTGCAATCTCATCGGCCGGGAAACTCCAACCCAGAAACGGCCAGAACAAAACTTCGGGAGTCTGCCACATCGAATCTTCCAGTAAATGCAAAACTGCTGCACCGGGCAATACCAATAAGAAATCTGCCCGCCACTTCTGCCATATCAAAACAATAATGAGGCCAACCAGTATCCAGAAACTCAGGGTATGGGCAAATATCCTGCCGCTTGCCAGGGAATCCGCCAGCAAAAACCGGCCCAGCGGCTTGTCGATCAGATCCGGCAGCAGCGCTCCGATCGCCACAAATCCATAATTGACTTTACCCTGCAACCCGGGCAGCCATTGCTCTGCCAGATAGAATGCAAGTAAGGTCAGTCCGATATGGCCAAACACAAACATCAATGGTGAAATAATCAATAGATGTGTTTAAGTTTATGCTTATTTTATAAATTTAGAGCAGGAAGTATCCTGCTCCATTTCAGCGATCGCCCTTTTGCCTGGTCAGAAGTGCTGCACCTGCAATGATTGCTGCTGTCGGATTGATACTGAGGCAGCAGGACTGATTTGAAGTAAGCGGAAACCTGTTTTATTATTATTATTTTTTTAGGACTTTTCTTCTTCTCTCAGTGTATTGAAAATTCGTTTCCCGGCTACAATATGAATTCTATACATGTTGACCGAATAATATTTAAGTATTGTAACAATTGATTCTGCAATCAATCTGAGGGTACATATTGGCGGATATAAAAAAAATCCCTGTTGACATACAAATTGTCGTAGGCCTGGTACTCCTGACGGCAGTATTTATTCTTATTCCACAGCTCAGTGATTCAGCCATACGTACTGTGCTGGGTCTGCCCATGGTATTGTTCCTTCCGGGTTATGCCCTGATTGCCGCCCTATTTCCCAAAAACGATGACCTGGATGGTATTGAGCGTGTGGCCTTGAGTTTTGGTCTTAGCATTGCCGTTGTGCCTCTGATTGGCCTGGGATTGAACTACACACCCTGGGGTATCCGTCTGTTGCCTATCCTGATCTCATTATCCATCTTCACAATCGGTATGTGTATCATAGCCGTGGTGCGCCGCTCCAATCTGGTCGAGGAAGAAGCATTTTACGTCCCCCTAAGGCAATCCTACGAGTCCCTGCAGGATGAATTTCATTCAGAGTCCCAATCTCGGCTGGATAAGGCACTAACACTAATTCTGGTGATTTCGATTCTGGCCTCGGTCGTGACCCTGATCTATGTGGTAGTAACTCCGAAACAGGGCGAACAATTCACCGAATTCTATATCCTGGGCCCGGGAGGAATGGCGGATGATTACCCGGTCAATTATACTCTCGGAGACAGTGGAAAGGTAATTATCGGGGTGGTAAATCATGAATATGAGGATGTCAATTATACTATTGACATACAATTGGAGAATCAATCCCTGCAAACCATACAAGAGGTAAACCTTGAGCATAATCAGACCTGGGAGCAACCTGTCACGATAACTCCGCCGTTTCAAGGCACGGACATGAAACTGCAGTTTTTGCTTTACAAGAATGGTAATTACACAGAATCCTACAGGGACCTGCATCTCTGGATCAATGTATCGGAGGATGCAAATGAGTGAATTTCATCCTTTCAAAAACATGGATCTGCCGGATCTTTCAGATGTACAGTTTAACCGGGATTCAGCTGTAATCATGGTGCCGGTACTGCTCATTATGCTGGCAGAACTGCTACTTTTTGCCGAAATGGATTATCTTTCCATCTGTATCCATGTGGCTTTACTTCTCGGCCTGCCCCTGGCATCAATCCATTTTAGCAAAAAGGAAGTCACAATGGCCTTTCAGGCCCTGATGTTGCTGCCTCTGTTGCGCCTGGTAAATATCTCGATGCCTATCTTTTTCGATACGACCCTGTACGTATTCATATTCATTTATGCCCCACTTATAATTCCTGTTTATCTGGTTGCAAAAGATCAGGATATTACGCTTTCTTTAAGGGGGTTTAGGGATGTAAACAGGATGTGGCTGGTTTATATATTTCTGGCAATTCTTGTGGCGATTCTGATTGCCCAGGGAGAGTATGCAATCCTGGCGAATAGTTACCTGATTTCGGATCTGTCATTTATCAGTTTGCTCAAGATTTCTCTGGTAATGGTGTTTTT
>JASMTL010000106.1:0-16064 GCA_041694315.1 Methanosarcinaceae archaeon
CTTCATCAGTTTCCTTTTCGGACTCTTTGCTTACGTAGAGAAATTTATTCCATCCACAGTTGGGGCAGCCATTGAGGATAACCTCGGCCCCGTCTTCAAATACAGTCTCACATTTAGTACATTTGTGAGGCATTAGTTCACCGGTTTATTATTTGGATACCTGTCTTTTAACCCTTACGAGTAAATGGCCTATTTAGTCGATATATTTACCAATAAGAGTTTTTAGTCTGTACTTTGTTTCGTAAGGTATCATCTCAGGATCAGTCATTATTGCCCCATCAAGAGCATGCCTGCATTCACAATCCTGATCAGTATCAAGGGTTTCAAGTGCCTGACGAATAATCGTTCTAACTGCTTTTTCGTTTTTTACTACATTTCCGATGATAGTTTCCATAGTCACATCTTCTTCATGCCATACATCATAATCGGTTACAGTTGCAATGGTGCTATAGCAGATTTCGGCTTCCCGTGCAAGTTTTGCCTCAGGTATAGCAGTCATTCCGATTATATCAAAACCCAGTGACCTGTAAACATTTGATTCGGCTCTGGTTGAAAACTGGGGGCCTTCGATGCACACGTATGTCCCTTCGGGATGGCTGTTGTAGCCGTTTTTGATTGCAATTTTATGGAGCAAATCAGACATCCCGGAACAAAAAGGATCAGCAAAACCCATATGAGCAACTATGTCTTGATCAAAAAAAGTTGAAGGGCGAAGTTTTGTCCTGTCATATATCTGGTCGGGGATTACAATGTCCAGAGGTTTTATGCCTTCTTTAAGGCTTCCAACAGCTGAGGCAGCTATTATCTGTTTGACCCCAAGTTTTTTCAGGGCAAAGATGTTGGCTCTGGAATTCAGGTTGGTTGGAGATACCCTGTGTCCTGTTCCGTGTCGTGGTAAAAAACATACTTTTTTTTCGCCAAAATCCCCCACTGTAATAGAATCCGACGGTTGGCCAAAAGGCGTATCCACCTCCACCTGGTGGACATTATCAAATAGGCTTACGTCATATACGCCGCTTCCGCCGATGATCGCGATGTCTGCATGTCCCTTCAATGTATCACCTTATTTTCAAAGTTTTTTCCAGAACGTTTTTCCCTTTGTGATTTCGGAAGTTACAATTCCTCTTCTTTCCATCTCCCTGAGAACCTCAACAAGACGGCCGGGTTGGGCTATTTCAAAAGATATGGATTCCACTGAATGGTGTTTATAAAGAATATGTTTCAGAGCGGGGATGTCCCAGTATTCGGCTTCTTCACGCTCCATGGTACCGGTAATGATGTCGGTCATATCCTCGATGAAATTCCAGGGATAGACTATCCAAGCCCATTCCTCCAATCTTTCACCACAATAATCGGGCTCAAGAGCAGAGTTATAGAGGTACTGGAGGGTAGCGGTCCTGATCTCTTTTGGATCCTGCTTCTGAATATAATCCTTTGCATGAAGCATACTCTGGCCACTGTCTGTAATATCATCCACGATGAGTACCTTCTTGCCAGTAGCGGCACTTTCTGCCAGCGGGTAGCGTATCAGTGGTTCGTCGCCTGCAACGGCAGTTCCTGTATAGTGTTCGATCTTGAGACTTGTAAGGTCATCCAGTCCCAGAAAGTCACACATCACGCGACCGGCAAACCATCCGCCTCTGGCCAGTGCAATGATGATATCGGGTTCATAACCAGAATTTTTAACGTCTTCAGAAACGTCCCTGCAAAGATTATAGATGTAATCCCAATTTGTGATAACACATTTGAATTTATCAGGTAATGCCATTGATTATCCTCCTGCTATGGAATTGTTAAGTCGTTCTGTATATAACTTTTTTCATGTAGTTTTTCATGCATAACCTTTATGTACCATAATACCGTTATCAGGTTCCGCGACAAACGCAATATAAGCCACTCGTAGCGGGGTGGGGTAGCCAGGAGATCCCGACGGGCTCATAACCCGTAGACCGATGGTTCGAATCCATCCCCCGCTATACATCTTTTAATTGGAGATAGCTGATTTTTGCTGTATTGTGTTTGTTGAAGTATCCACCCGTAGCGGGGTGGGGTAGCCAGGAGATCCCGACGGGCTCATAACCCGTAGACCGATGGTTCGAATCCATCCCCCGCTATACACTCTTCTTTTGAGCATTTCAATTTTAAAGACATTACTGATATTGTTAAATATCGTCAAATTTAAAGGTCCAGCCTCATTCTAGGTAGTATGTTCCCATTTCCTGCTGAATTGCTAGTCGTAGTTTTTGGTCTTGCAGCTGCTATGTCCTGGGGCACTGGTGATTTTAGTGGCGGTATTGCGACCAGAAAGACCAGTGTTTACATAGTTGTTATGATAACCCAGTTCATCGGTTTTTTCTTGCTTATTGCTACCGGCCACATAACCTCGGAACCCTTTCCTCTAAAAATTGATTATTTATGGGCCCTTCTGGTAGGTGTATTCGGGAATATAGGAATTCTTTCCCTTTACAAGGGACTTTCATCGGGAAAAATGGGACTTGTAGCACCTGTTTCTGCAGTTGTTGCTGTTCTTGTTCCTGTTATTTATAGCCTTTTTACAGAAGGGCTGCCTGCATTCCATAAATTTTTGGGATTTAGCATTGCTCTTGTAGGTGTATGGCTGGTCTCAAGCAGCAGCAGTATGTCAAAAATCAATATGAGTGATCTCAAACTCCCCTTTATTGCAGGACTGGGATTTGGATTGGCTTACATATCAATTAGCAATTTCAGTGGAGTCTCAATCTATCTGGACACTGGCAGTTGCCAAAATTGAAGGTGCAGCAATATTGCTATTGTTTCTACTCTCAAAAGGCAGTCTATACATACCGTCTAGAAAAGTGGCTTTGCCTATTCTTATCGCAGGTGTTGGTGACACTTCAGGCAGTATCTTTTTCACAGCAGCAAGTCAGGTGGGAAGGCTGGATATTGCCACGGTCACATCTGCTCTTTACCCGGCAGGCACAGTCCTGCTTTCCTGGATAGTGCTTGGTGAATATCTATCTTCCAGGCAATGGATGGGAGTATTGATGGCTTTGTTTTCAGTTATTTTATTGTCTGTTTGATCTGGTACTGACCGTTTGTCACAAAATAATTATATAAAACAATCGAGTACTATTGAAGCAGAACTTAAAAAAGGACGATCCCTATTATGGTAATGGACAAACTCAGTAATTCCCTGCAGGATGCTCTCAAAAAACTCGTAGGTGCCGGACGCATAGATGAGCGAACGGTAAACGATGTTGTAAAGGATATCCAGAGGGCACTTCTTCAATCCGATGTTAATGTCAAGATGGTGATGCAGCTTTCCAAGAGCATAAAGGAGCGAGCTCTTGATGAGGACGTGCCCCAGGGTATGAATCCCCGGGAACATGTGATACGCATCGTTTATGAGGAACTGATGAAAATTGTGGGTGAAGGTACTGGTATCCCGCTAAAACCCCAGAAAATAATGATGATTGGATTGCAGGGTAGTGGTAAGACTACAACCACGGCCAAACTTGCCCGTTATTTCCAGCGCAAAGGGCTCAAACCTGCTGTGGTCTGTGCTGATACTTTCAGGCCCGGGGCTTACCAGCAGCTTAAAACTCTCTGTGAATCCCTGAATGTGGCGTTCTATGGTGAAGAAGGCAATCCAGATGCTGTGGGTATAGTCGAAAGGGGGCTTGCTGAAATTGACAAGTATGATGTGAAAATCATTGATACGGCAGGTCGCCACTCTCTCGAAAACGATCTTATAGATGAGATGGAGAGGATCCACGCAATTTCCAGTCCTGATTATAAATTGCTTGTACTTGATGCCGGTATCGGCCAACAGGCAAGCGAACAGGCAAAAGCATTCAACGACTCAGTTGGGATTTCCGGTGTTGTAATCTCAAAACTTGATGGTACTGCAAAGGGTGGTGGTGCTATGTCTGCTGTTGCTGCAACCGATTCCTCGATAGCCTTCATCGGTGTTGGTGAAACCCCGGAAGACCTGGAAAAATTCGAGGCAGACAGGTTCATTTCCCGACTGCTTGGGATGGGAGATCTCAGGTCCCTGATGGAAAAGGCAGAGGAATCCCTCTCAGAAGATGAACTCGATGTTGAGTCCATGATGAAGGGGAAATTTACCCTCAAGGACATGTACAAACAGCTTGAAGCCATGAACAAGATGGGCCCCATGAAGCAGATCATGCAAATGTTGCCATTGGGTGGTATGGGGATGAAAGTTTCCGATGAGGCATATGAAGTAACGGGACAGAAAATGGCACAGTACAAAACCCTCATGGATTCAATGACAGAAGAAGAAATGACAAATCCACGCATTATCGGCAGTTCCCGCATTAAAAGGATATCCATAGGTGCTGGTTCTAATCCGGAAACAGTTCGTGAGCTGCTGAAATATCACAAACAGATGCAAAACGCCATGAAAGGTATGCGTGGCGGCAAATTCAATATGAAGAAAATGATGAAAAAAATGGGAATGTGATCATTCCCTCAGTTCTATTTTTCCGTCTTTGTAACCGATATATACCCTATCGGTATTGGTAAATATTCCGTGTTCCACGATTCCGACAACGTTTGACAGCTTATCTGCAAATTCCTGTGGATTTGGGATCTCTCCGAAGGCAGCATCCATAATGAAATTACCATTGTCAGAGATTACCGGCCCGTCTTTTCTGGATGCAGGGCGTATAACGGCTTCTCCGCCAATACGTGCAACCTGTTGCTGTACAAGTTCGCGGGCACATGGCAGGACTTCAATGGGTATTGCCATCGAGATTGTTTCACTTATCTTGGAGTCATCCACCACTACAATGAATTTCTTTGCCGAAAGGGAAACTACCTTCTCCCGGAAGTGTGCACCTCCACCCCCCTTTACCACATTGAGATTTGCATCCACTTCATCGGCACCGTCAATTGCAATGTCAAGCACTGGATTCTCAGCCAGGCTTGTCAGGGGAATTCCCGCCTCAATCGCCAGCATTTCAGACTGGTAAGATGTAACAACCGCCCTGATATCCAACCCGTTTCTGACCTTTTCTCCCAGGGCCTTGATCGTGTAAGCAGTTGTGGAGCCGGTACCCAGCCCCACGATAGTTCCGTCCTTCACAAGTTCTGCTGCGGCCCTGCCGGCAGCTTCCTTTCCCGGATGATGACTTTTTGCATTTCTGTCTGCCATTGTATTGCCTTCTTATGGGGAAAGACGCCTGCGGTCCCTGGGGAACAGTACAACATCGCGGATGTTCTCCACTCCAAGCATGGTCATCACAAATCTTTCACAACCCAAACCCCAGCCAGAGTGTGGCGGCATTCCGTAACTGAAAGCACGGAGATAGAAATCAAAGCCTTCAGGGTCAAGTCCCTGGTCTGCTATCCTGTTTCTGAGCATTTCCGGAACGTGTATGCGCTGGGCACCGGAGGAGAGCTCCATGGTCCTGTGCATCATATCAAAGGACTTGGAGAATTCAGGTTTTTCCTTATAGGGCATGGCGTAGAATGGTTTAATTTCGGTTGGCCAGTCAATGATGAAATAGTGTTCTTCCCCGGTTTCCTGGAATACATGTTCCCCGATCGTATGTTCGGAAAGGGTGGAAAGGTCATCTCCCCATTTCAATTCCTCTTCACCATGGGAGTTGACAATATCTATCGCTTCCTGATACGTCAGTTTGAGGAATGGGGTTTTTGGGACCTTGAGTTCGATTCCGAGTACTTCAAGGGCATCGGGTACGTTTTCTATGACCTGATTGTAAACATATTCCACCATGTTTTCGAGGATTTCCATTACATCGAAGTGGTCGACAAAACTCGCTTCTATATCAATAGATGTAGCTTCATTCAGGTGGCGGCGGGTGTCATGTTCTTCTGCACGGAAAATCGGTCCAATCTCAAATACCCTGTCCATCCCACCGGACATCAGGATTTGCTTGAAAAGCTGGGGGCTCTGGTTGAGGAAAGCCTCCCTGTCAAAATATGTAATCGGGAAAAGGGCAGTGCCTCCTTCGGTTGCTGTGGCCACAACCTTGGGACTTGATGTTTCCAGAAATCCTTCCTTTGCAAGATAATTCCTGACAGCATGCAGAACCTCATGTCTGATCCTGAATATGGCATTTGTTCTGCTTCTTCTCAGGTCTATGAAACGTGAATCCAGTCTTGTGTCAAGTTCAGCATCCACTTTTCCTGTGGTATCCAAGGGCAGGGGAGATTCTGCTTCATTGAGCAGTTCTATCTCATCGGGTATCAATTCATAACCATTAGGGGCTTTTTCTTCCGGCTTGATGCTGCCTCTCACAGAGATAACTGATTCCCGGATAAGTTTCCTGGCGAAATTGAATAACTCCCTGTCAATCTTTTTCTTCACAAGGGTAACCTGGGCTCTTCCCTGTCTGTCCCTCAATACCACAAAGCAGATACCTCCAAGGTCACGTACCTCGTGTACCCAGCCTGCAAGAGCGACCTTTTCATCTCCGATCTTTTCGGGGTTGGTCTGTGTCGTATAATGCGTCCTTAAATTTTTCAATGACATTTGTCCACCTTGATTGGAATGGTAATGTGAATCTAATTTCTGGTCATTATCGGTTTTCCCCCTAAAATACATTCCTGTAGATATATCTAACCATTTGTTAAAGAAAAACTAACAGATTATACTTAACTATTTAATAAATGAACACGTATGAAGAGCAAAACTCAATAGGAGACGCTAGCTACAGTTTTTGTGTTCTCTTTTTGTTTATTTTTCACATTTATTATTTAGATGGATTCATGGAGACAGAACGCGATGAGTGACAGGGATGTCTATGATGCGACTCATATTCAGGTGTTGGAAGGACTGGAAGCCGTACGCAAGCGACCGAGTATGTATATCGGAAGCATTGATAGCCGGGGTTTACACCATCTTGTTTATGAAGTGGTGGATAACAGTATAGATGAGGCCCTTGCAGGCTATTGTACCTCAATTGACGTTTCTATAAACAGGGATGGATCGGTTACGGTCAGGGATGACGGCAGGGGAATCCCTACAGATATACATTCCAAATACAAAAAATCGGCACTTGAAGTTGTAATGACCATTCTGCACGCAGGAGGTAAATTCGATAAGAGTTCCTATAAGGTATCAGGTGGTCTTCATGGAGTAGGTGTCTCTGTTGTAAATGCTCTTTCTGAATGGAACGACGTGGAAGTTCACAGGAATGGTAAAATTTTCTATCAGCGTTATGTAAGAGGGAAGCCCCTTCATGATGTTATCGAGAAAGGGGATACTGAAAGTACCGGTACATCAATAACCTTCAAACCCGATACCGACATTTTTGAAACAGTAGATTTCAATTTTGAAACCCTGGCCACAAGGTTAAGAGAACTTGCATTCTTAAATCGTGGAATTAAAATTGTAATAACCGATAAGAGACCAGATGAGCCCCTGCAGGAAGTTTTTGAATATGACGGCGGTATCGTCTCTTTTGTTGAGTATTTGAACAAGAGTCGCAATGTACTGCATGAACAACCTATATATTTTGAGAGGGAAAAGGAAGATACCCGTGTTGAAATAGCCATGCAGTATACCGACAGTTATGGTGAATATGTCTATTCCTTTGCAAATAATATCAATACTCATGAAGGTGGTACTCATCTGGCGGGTTTCAAGTCAGCCCTGACCAGGGTTGCCAATGATTATGCCAAACGTAACAATCTTGCCAAAGGGGACATCAAACTCAGCGGTGATGATATCCGGGAAGGCCTGGCAGGGATTATCAGTGTTAAATTGATGGATCCTCAATTTGAGGGACAGACAAAGACAAAACTCGGAAACAGTGAACTTAAGGGTATTGTGGAGTCCATGGTTTCTGAGGGTCTCTCGGAGTTCATGGAAGAGAATCCCAAGATTGCTTCTGCTATCCTGCAAAAAGCAATGGATGCACGCAGGGCCAGGGAAGCGGCCAAAAAGGCGCGGGAATTAACACGACGCAAAAGTGCCCTGGAAGTCAGCACTCTTCCCGGCAAACTTGCGGACTGTTCTGAAAAAGATCCTTCTGTATCTGAAATTTACCTTGTGGAAGGTGATTCTGCGGGGGGCTCAGCAAAGATGGGACGTGACAGGCGTTTCCAGGCGATTCTCCCCTTCAGGGGGAAAATCCTGAATGTGGAAAAATCCCGTTTGGCCAGGATACTGAAAAATAATGAGATCCTGTCCCTGATCACTGCAATGGGAACAGGGATTGGGGATGAGTATGACCTCTCAAAGGCTCGCTATCACAAAGTCGTGATCATGACTGATGCCGATGTGGATGGTGCACATATACGCACCCTTATGCTTACTTTCTTTTTCCGCTATATGACCCCTCTGATAGACGCAGGTTATGTATACATCGCACAACCACCACTCTACAGTATCAAGAAAGGTAAAAACCAGCGGTTTGCCTATACTGAGAGGGAAAAGGACAAAATAATCAAACAGATCGGCGAAAAGGGTGTAAGTATACAGCGCTACAAGGGTCTTGGTGAAATGAATCCCGATCAACTGTGGGAGACAACCATGAATCCTCAGACACGCACTATTTTGCAGGTTACAATGGAGGATGCGGTCGCGGCTGATGAGATGTTTTCCGTTTTGATGGGAGATGAAGTTGCTCCCAGACGTAAATTCATACAGGAGCATGCAAAGGATGTTATCAACCTGGATGTGTGAGGTGTAAAAAATGGCAGACGATAATGGTATAAATCCTCTCGATGAAAGAATCGAACAGCATGACGGGGAAGGTGGACGTGTAGTTCCGGTGCTCATCCAGGATGAAATGAAGCGTTCTTATATTGATTACTCGATGAGTGTTATTGTGGGAAGGGCACTACCGGATGCCCGTGACGGTTTGAAACCGGTTCATCGTCGTATCCTTCATTCGATGAATGAAGCCGGTATTACCCATGATAAGGCGTACAAGAAATCCGCCCGTGTAGTGGGTGATGTATTGGGTAAATTCCATCCGCACGGTGATACTGCTGTGTATGACAGTTTGGTGCGTATGGTTCAGGACTTTTCCCTGCGTTATCCGTTAATAGACGGGCAGGGTAACTTTGGATCTGTTGATGGTGATTCTGCTGCGGCAATGCGTTATACCGAAGTTCGCATGGATAAAATAACCACCGAAATGCTTGAGGATATCAAGAAGGAAACTGTTGATTTCAAGCCTAACTATGATGGTTCCCTGGAGGAACCTGAAGTCCTGCCCTCTAAGTTGCCCAACCTGCTCTTGAACGGCTCCACAGGTATTGCTGTGGGAATGGCGACCAACATGGCCCCACATAACCTCGGGGAGGTCGTTGATGCTACTATCAAATTGATTGATGACCCTGATACTGAACTTTCAGAACTTCGAAAGATCGTGAAAGGACCGGATTTCCCTACTGGTGGTATCATAATGGGTACCAGTGGGATCAAGAGTGCCTATGAGACAGGACGTTCCCCTATCCATCTGCGTGCAGTGACCGAGATAGAGGAGATGAAGAACGATAAATACCGCATAGTGGTATATGAACTTCCTTATCAGGTGAACAAGGCACGCCTTGTGGAATCCATCGCCAACCTTGTAAGGGATAAAAAAATTGAGGGAATTTCGGATTTGAGGGATGAATCCGGCAGGGAAGGTATGCGGGTGGTTATTGAACTTAAGAAAGGCACCAACCCCAAAGTCCTGCTCAACCAGCTCTACAAACAGACCCAGCTTGAAACCACATTTGGTATCATTAATCTGGCCCTGGTTGACGGGGTCCCCCGCGTTCTTAATCTCAGGGAACTGATCCAGATATACCTCAAGCATCGTATAGATGTTATCAGTAGGCGTACAGCTTTTGATCTAAGAAAAGCCGAGGAAAGAGCACATATCCTCCAGGGGCTTAAGGTCGCGCTGGATAACATCGACGAAGTTATCAAATTGATACGCGGCTCAGCCACCACAGAGGAAGCAAGGGAAGGGCTTATAAGTAATTTCGATCTGGATGAAATTCAAGCCAAAGCCATTTTGGACATGAGGCTGCAGCGTCTGACTGGATTGGAGAGGCAAAAGATCGATGAAGAGTATAATAATCTGATCAATACAATTACCGACCTTAAGGACATCCTTGCAAAAGATGAGCGTAAATATGCGATTATCAGGGATGAAGTACTGGAGTTGAAGGATAAATATGGTGATAAGCGCAGAACCCTTATTCAGGGTAGCCGTGAAGAACTTGCGGATGAAGACCTGATACCCGAGGAAGAAGTGGTTGTAACCTCTACCCAGAGTGGTTATATCAAGAATATCCCTCTCCAGACATATAATATGCAACATCGGGGCGGTCGTGGTGTAAGAGGAATGGAAACAAAAGAGGATGATACTGTGGGAAGCATCTTTGTGGCTTCTACCCATGATTACATACTCTTTTTCACAAACCTCGGCAAGGTTTACTGGCAAAAGGTCTATGATATTCCCCGTGGAAGTCGCCAATCCAGAGGGAAGGCCATTGTGAACCTGCTGGAACTTGCTGAAGGTGAATCAGTAAATGCCATGATCCCGGTACATGATTTTGAAAAGGATCGCTACCTTTTCATGGGTACACGTGATGGGACCGTAAAACGTTGCAGTCTTTCGGATTTCAGTAATCCACGCCGTGCCGGTATTATTGCGATTTCCCTGAAAGAGGGGGATGAACTTGTAAATGTTCTCCAGACTGACGGAAACCAGGATATAATGCTGGCTTCAAGGCATGGTAAAGCCCTGCGTATCTCTGAAGAAGATGTGCGTGTGATGGGCAGGACTGCCCGTGGCGTGAGAGGTATGAAACTGGCAGGTTCGGATGTTATTGTAAGCCTGGATGTTGTAGATTCGGATGCTACCTTGCTGACTGTTACTGAGAATGGTTTTGGCAAACGTACTCCGTTTGACGAGTACCGTACTCTTCACCGTGGAGGTCAGGGTGTGATTACTATAGCCACTGATATGCGCAATGGTCCTGTGGTCAATGTAAAAACAGTGGAAGATGATGATGAGATCATCCTGACAAGCTCTGCCGGCATTGTGATACGTATCCCTGTGACAGATATCAGGGTACAGGGGCGTAACACCAAGGGTGTGAAAATTATGAATATCAGGGATAAGGATAAATTGGTCAGTTTGGCCAGAATTAAAAAAGAGGAGTAAGTGTAACCTTAAAAGTTACACTTATTTCCCGTAGCATTTTTTCAGATGTTCTGTAGGTGTCGGTTCTGTCATATAACTGACAGCAACGGCTACAATTGCTGCAAGGGGGGTTGCAACGAGAATCGGGTCGACAACTGTCCAGGTGCCTGTCAGTAGAGTATCCGTTCCGAATATGAATTTGCAGATTCCCAACGGGATTGCTTCTTTTGCATGAACAAAACCCAACCAGAACAGGCTTGCAAAAGTACCGACAATAAGGCTTGCAGTTGCTCCCTCTTTTGTCATGCGTGGCCAGAACAAAGCTCCTGCATACATCGGTAAAAAGGCTGCTGCACATAATCCAAAAAAGATTGCTGTGGCACGGGCGATTATACTGATGGGCAGGATGTAAGCCAATATAACACTTATCAGAATGGTTGTTGCAATTCCCAATCTTGTAATATTGACAGTTTTGCCCACTTCCCCTTTCTTGACAAACTGGCGATAGAAATCATGTCCTATTGATGTTCCCATTGTATGGTACTGGGAACTTAAGGTTGACATGGCGGCTGCCAGTAAGGTTAGCATGAACAGGATGACAAAAGTTTCAGGCATTGCATCGTTGATATATTGTGGAATTATCAGGTCGGTATTTCCTCCTGCTACAGCTACGGATATTAATCCTTCTGTTTTATAAAAAAAAGCATTGGAAAGAGAACCTACTGTAAAGGCAACCCCTGTCATCATCAAAATGAATGGCCCGCCTACAAGGACTGCCCTGTTCAATGCCCTGTCATTCTCCACTGTCATGAACCTAACAGCCAGCTGAGGTTGGGCAAGTACACCGATGCCCACTCCCAGTATCAGCGTAGATACCAGTGTCCACCAGATAGGCGAGCCGAAGGCGGGCATTGCCGTCCATCCCAGATGTCCTCCCGCTGCAAGTGAATCAGGAACCAGGGGTGTCATTGCTGTGAGTGTCTGATGAGCTTCAGTGATTCCTCCCAGTTTGACGTAGGTAAGTGTAAGCAGGACAAGCATTCCTACGAACATGAATACTCCCTGAAGGGCATCTGTGTACATAACTGCTATCAAACCCCCGGTGATAACGTATGCTGCAACAATTACCGTAAGTAAAAGGACTGCAACATCATAATTAATGCCCAGTGTTGCTTCGACAAAACGGGCTCCTCCAATCAGTACGATTCCTGCATAAAGGGGCATAAATACTCCAATAAGGGCACCCGAAAAACCCTGTATGAAACGTGACTGGAATCTGCGTCCCAGTAACTCAGGAAATGTAACCGCTTTCAGTCTTAATCCCATGCGGCGCGTCCTGGACCCGAAAAACACAAAGGCAATGAGAATCCCGACAATGATGTTCATTACCGCAAGCCAGAGCAATCCCATGCCCAGTGCTCCGGCAGCCCCGCCAAAACCAATGATTGCCGAGGTACTGATAAATGTGGCACCATAGGAAAGGGCAAGTATATAGGGATTGATATGCCTGCCGGCGACCATATAATCGTCAATTTCTTTCGTCTTTTTATATCCAAGCATTCCCAGATAAAAAATTATCATAAGGTATATCAGGACAATCACACCAAGGACAGGTGTGCTTATCATGAGCATGCCTCCGTTTTTTCGCCGTCATTCCATTTCATTATACCGTATATCATGCAGCTTATTGCACCTGCTATACACAGGATGTATGCTATCCATATTTGGGGGTCTTCTATTCCAAGCATGAGGGTACCTCTATATATGCTATATTGAGACATGTTAACATATTTCATAAATATGTTTTTATTGGAATGTGTAACAGTGTTAATATCTGAATATTATTCGCCGTTTCCTTTTTTATTCAATAAAGAAAGCGCGAATGTTGCCTTATTCCTGGCAATCAACGAATTTCATGCAGACATTGAATTACCCAAAAGTAATATAGGGCACGTGAGACATTTCCCTATAATTCCGCAAAGGGATGATGCGACCAAATCTTTTTATGTAAATATACTTACTATTGACCCTATATCCGATTAAAAAAAAGAAGGCTTATGAGATGGAACTTGAAAACTTAAGGCACGGTACTGAACTCATTAAAAGAGGTTTTGCCAGAATGCAGAAAGGCGGGGTAATTATGGATGTAACCAACCCCGAGCAGGCGAGGATCGCCGAAGAAGCAGGGGCTGTGGCTGTAATGGCCCTGCAGGCAGTTCCAGCTGATATCCGTAAGGCCGGGGGAGTAGCCAGGATGGCAGATCCGGAAATCGTTGCGCAGATTATTGATACTGTAACAATTCCTGTAATGGCAAAGGCCAGGATCGGGCATTTTGTGGAAGCCGAAATCCTTGAATCCCTGGGAGCTGATATGGTCGATGAGTCTGAAGTCCTGACTCCTGCAGACGAAATGTATCATATTGATAAAACCGGTTTTACTGTTCCTTTTGTATGCGGTGCAAGAAATCTCGGAGAAGCTCTGAGGCGCATCAATGAAGGTGCGGCAATGATACGTACCAAAGGTGAAGCAGGTACCGGAGATGTTCGTGAGGCTGTGCGCCATATGAAAAAGATCATGGGGGAAATACGTGAACTTGCCGGCAAGGATAAGGAAGAACTCATCAAGGTTGCCCGTGACATCGAAGCACCCATAGAACTTGTTCTGGAGTCTGCAGACCTACAGCGTTTGCCTGTGGTAAATTTTGCAGCAGGTGGAGTTGCCACCCCCGCAGACGCTGCTCTCATGATGAGGCTGGGCGCGGATGGTGTGTTTGTAGGTTCCGGGATATTCAAGGCTGAAAATCCTGAAATGATGGCTAAAGCAATTGTGGAAGCCGTTAATAATTATGATAATCCTGAAAAACTGGCAGAAATTTCCAGGGGAATCGGTTCAGGAATGAAGGGAATGAGTGCTGACACTATACCCCCTGAAGAAGCTCTGCAGACACGTGGCTGGTAAATTATCACGGTGAAATTGATGCTTATCGGTATAATCGCCATACAGGGTGATGTTTCCGAACATATTGATGCCGTAGAACGTGCCCTTTATGAAAGGGGCATTGAAGGAGAGGTGCTGGAAATACGTCATGAAGGCATTGTGCCCCTGTGTGATGCCGTAATACTACCCGGTGGAGAAAGTACAACATTGGGCCGCCTGATTGAAAGAGAAGGAATTGCAGGTGAAATTCAGAATGCTGCAAGGAACGGCATTCCTGTACTCGGTACCTGTGCCGGCTTGATCCTTGTGGCAACCCGCGGGGATAAACAGGTACATAAGACCCATCAGCATCTTCTCGGTCTGATGGATGTGAAAGTGAACAGGAATGCTTTCGGAAGACAGCGAGAGTCCTTTGAAGTTGATCTGAACCTTCCGTTCCTGGACTCCCCCTATTCGGCAATTTTCATCCGGGCACCTGCAATCATGGATGCGGGACCGGAAGTTGATGTATTGTCAACAATTAATGGGAGAATTGTAGCGGCAAGACAAAAAAATGTACTTGCTCTTGCTTTCCATCCCGAACTGACACCTGATTCACGGTTGCATCATTATTTCCTGGATATGATTTCGGTTACCTGAAGTCAGAAATTAAAAAATCATAAATGTAATATACCTCTACCTTACTATTTTTATTATCTATCAAGGAGATCTAAACATGGTAAAACTCACAGAAGATATGAAAGAATCAATTGCCAATGTCAGGCCGCTTCCCTTTGCCACCGCCTCTAAAGACGGTATACCAAATGTAATTCCTATTGGTATGTGCAAACTGGTGGATGATGCAACTATCTGGATTGTGGATAATTACTTTATGAAAACCCGCAATAACCTTGAAGAAAATCCTAAAGCATCACTTTATGTATGGGGTGAAGGCTCAAAGGGCTGCTTCCAGATAAAAGGTGATGTTGAAATCAAGACTGAAGGTGATGAGTACGATGCTGCATATGCCATGGCAAAGGAAAAAGGAGAGAAATACCCTGCCAAGGCCCTGGTTGTCATGAAAATTACCGATGTCTTTGAGTGTAAAGGCGGCCCTGAAGCCGGAAAGAAGTTACTCTGAAATCATGTTAGTCCTCTTTTGGGACTAACACTGAATCTTTTTCATAATATTCATAGAGTTTGGTGGCCCAATCGATGGCCGCTTTTTCTGTACCCATAAGGTAACTGTTGTCATAACGACATGTTTTAAGCATAAGGGATAACAGGAAGTATTTATCAGAAGCAATGAGTAAGGAGGGCATAACTTCTCCTTTGTAGATCAATATCCGGGAATTCTCTGAATTTTTGAGTATATGGGTTGCTTCAGGATAATCATTTTCCATTTTTTCAAATAGTGGTTCTGTCATTATCAGGGATATGTCTGCTCCCTTTGAGACCATTTCAGAGGCAAGCGGAGGATAGTCTGGATGATAGACTGCAATAAAAGCTCTTATCCAGGTAGATTCCTTTGTAAGTGGTTTTATTTTTGCGAAAGGGTCGAATGCATCTGTAAGGGATGGTACGATATATTCACTATTATTTAATTCTCCGATGTGGTGCAATAATTTTTTTGGAATAGGGGTCAAATCATGTTCATTTAAATAATCGAAATGAGCTTCAAGTACATCAAATGTTTGAAAGACCTCCTGGAGCATGTGCACCAGCAGCATGCCAATGCTGGTTAATGAATACGTACCATTTTCCTGAACTATGAGGCCGTTTTCTTTTAATATTTTTATCTGGGGAAGAATTGAAGGAGAAGTTTCATCCAGAATTTCTTTTATTTCATCAATATCCTTATTGCCTTCCATAAGCAGGAGAAGAAGACCCTTGCGTTTTTCGGAAAAACATGTTATATCAATAAGTGAGCGCCTCATAGCTATCTTTCCTGCTTTGCATTCAATTGGTATAAAGTATACCCACAAGTTGACTTTTTTATATATTTTATATACGTCGGTTGAATT
>JASMTL010000107.1:0-3276 GCA_041694315.1 Methanosarcinaceae archaeon
TGGAAATTGCATTTGATGATATCGTCGGACAGATTAAAGCAAAACGCAAATGCAAGCTTATCGAGAGATACCTGGAAGAGCCCGAAAGGTTTGGCAAATGGGCACCCCGCAACATCCTGTTCCATGGACCAGCAGGTACAGGAAAAACCATGGTCGCAAAAGCCCTTGCAAATAAAACTGATGTGGCATTCCTTCCGGTCAAAGCCACACAACTTATAGGAGAATTTGTAGGAGAAGGCTCCCGGCAGATACATCAGTTGTATGAAAGAGCCGATGAACTTGCACCCAGCATCATTTTCATAGATGAACTGGATGCCATTGCCCTTGACAGGCGATACCAGGAACTCAGGGGCGATGTAGCCGAGATCGTCAACGCCCTGCTCACCGAAATGGACGGAATCGGCCAGAGAGAAGGGGTATGCACCATCTGTGCCACAAACAGGACAGCAGTACTCGACGGGGCAGTAAGGAGCCGTTTTGAAGAGGAGATCGAGTTTGTACTTCCTGGCAAAGAGGAAAGAAAAGAAATAATCGAACTCAATCTACAGACATTCCCCATAGAAGCTGAAGCTAACCTGGGCGAACTTGCAAAACTGACCAACGGTCTTTCAGGAAGAGACATTGTGGAAAAAGTCCTCAAAAGTGCCCTTCACCATGCAATAATGGACGACATGGAAAAAGTTGAAGCACATTATTTTGAAAAAGCTGCGTCCGGGTTGCAGAAAAAAGAAACCAATACCCACCTTTACGCCTGAGAAGAGGTGACAAAATGACAGAAATAAAAGAATCAGACAGGTTCGAGTGCAAAGTTGTCAACATAATAAACAACCTGAAATGGAAAGGAGTAATGGTCAAAGAAATAAAAAGTGGAGGGAATGTTTATTTTGCCCGCACTGATCCTAAAAGGGATTTAAAACCAGGAGACACCCTGTATCTGGGAGTCAGAGAATTACCCAGCCAGATGGAAGAGATGCAGGCCGAAGTTACCCTCTACGACAAAAATGATGAGAAAATCGATTGGACCTTCATTTAAAAACACCTGACTGCCCCATTATTCCCCATAGAGGACTTCAAACTCCATCAGGTCATCTGCCACACAGGTATTTTCGAAAACTTCTTTTGCCTCCTCCAAAAGTACTGAAGAATCGTCAGTATACCTCGAGCTGATATGGGTCAGAATAAGACGCTTTACCCCTGCTTTTTGTGCCACCTCCGCAGCCTCTTTTGCGGTCGAATGCAATGATTCCCTGGCCCAATCAGCTTTTTCCTGTGCAAGTGTGCCATCATGAATCAATACATCAACGTTTTTACTTGCTTTAATAACTGTCTCACAGGGACGGGTGTCACCGGTATAGATAAGTTTACGCCCTCTGCGACAGGGACCTATCACTTCATTCGGATGGATGGTCCTGCCATTTACTTCTACAGATTCCCCTTTCTGGAGACGGGAATAAAGGGGGCCCACAGGTATACCCAGCTCTTCAGCACGACGACGGTCAAATCTGCCAGGGCGGTCATTTTCCACAAGAGCATAGGCAAGAGAAGGAACACTGTGCTCACTTTCAATTGCATTGATCACATAACCCTCCCGCCGGACAATATCCCCGGCTTCAAGAGGTACTGCTTTGACCTCAAAATTCAAACGGCAGTAACCAAGTAGTGATACCATTTTTACAAATTGTTCCACCCGGGCAGGACCGTATATATTCAGTGGAGCATCCCTGCCGTGGAAAGAAAGAGTTTGCAAAAGGCCGGGAATTCCCAACACATGATCTGCATGAAAATGTGTAATGAATATAGAAGAGAGGGACATCATGCCAGTCCTGGCACGCATCATTTGCTGCTGGGTACCCTCCCCACAGTCAAAAAGCAGCAATTCCCCATCCCTGTTGACCAGAATAGAAGAGGGATTCCTGTTCACAGTTGGGAGAGCTCCCCCCGTACCAAGGAACACTACACGAAGCATAATAAATATCATAAGTAAAAGCATTATTTATGGTTATCCAAACTCGTGAGAGGTCTATATTCGAAAGGTTCATATACGATATTACAATTAATGAACTCTCCTAATAGCAAAGCTTAGTATTATACTTAAATCACAAAACAGAGGTTCCAATCATGATATCCCAGGGAAGATCAAAGAGAACGGCCACATCTGCCAAAAGAAAAACAGCACGCGGAAAAAGGAAATACGAAATAGGCAGTGAACCCGCAGAAACACATGTCGCAGAAACAAGAAGGAAAGCCGTAAAGACCAGAGGCGGCTCATGCAAAGTAAAACTTCTTCAGGAAAAATATGCCAATGTCACCGATCCCTCTACCGGCAAGACAGTAGCCACAACAATAGAGAATGTTACCGATAACCAAGCCAATGAGCACTACGTCAGGCGTAATATACTCACAAAGGGAAGCATCATCAAGACCGAGCTTGGAGATGCCAGGATTACCAGCCGCCCGGGCCAGGATGGCGTTGTCAACGCAATCCTTACAAAATAAACAAAAATAAAGGTGGCTCAAAGAGCATGGACAGGAAAACAAGGGACATATTGGAGATTCTGGAAAATGATGCCAGGTCAAGCCTTGAGGACATTTCCGCCCTTGTTGACATGACTCCGGAAGAAGTCCAGAAGCGAATCCATCAGCTTGAAAAAGCAAAGATAATCCGCAAATATAAAACAGTGATTGACTGGGAACTTGCTGGAGAAGATTATGTCTATGCAATCATTGAACTGAAGGTAACACTGGAACGCAAACAGGGATACCAGCGTATCGCAGAAAGGCTGTACCGGTTCCCTGAAGTGCGTTCTGTCAGACTGCTTTCAGGCGAACATGACATAGCCCTTACGGTCCGTGGCAAATCCATGAAACAGGTCGCTTTTTTTGTTGCAGAGAAAATAGCCACCCTGGACCAGGTGCATAATACTGCCACCCATTTCGTACTCAAGACCTACAAAGAAGACGGGTTGATTATGGAAGAGCCCGAACATGTAAAACGTCTGCCGGTTTCTCCCTGAAGGAGGTATGAGAACTGACAGACACTTCACGCTTTGTGGCCAGTTATCTGGACAGGGTACCCCCTTCAGGGATTCGCCGCTTTTTTGACATGGTCTCCGACAATGAAGACATTATATCCCTCGGAGTTGGAGAGCCCGATTATATTACTCCCTGGCACATCCGGGAAGCCTGCATTCATTCACTGGAACAGGGAGAAACGTCCTATACGTCCAACTATGGACTTGTAGAACTCAGGGACGAAATATCCAGGACTTATACCCA
>JASMTL010000108.1:0-3672 GCA_041694315.1 Methanosarcinaceae archaeon
TCAGATGTCTGCATCACTATGGAACTCACTGTATATTAATCATCTACGACATGCTCAAAAACCAGCATTGAAACTGCAAAGAAGACAAAATCATAGACTACCAGCAGCCGGATAGATGATATTAAAGACAATATATCTTCACCCCTCAACAGGCCCGAAGTGGCAGACACCGCCGGGATGATAACCGGCAGGGACAGAGGTAAAAGCAGGACAGGAAGCAGCATTTCCCCGGCACGGGCACGTATAACAAGAGCAGATATCAGGCATCCCACCACAACAAAGCCAAAGGATCCCAGTAATATGACAATCCCAACCCAGATAATTGCAGTAAACTGGTAATTAAAGAGGACAGAAAACATTGGGATAGTAATTATTTCTACCAGCAACATCAGCAAGAACACAAAGATGACCTTGGAGAGATAAATTGAATTGCGGGGTATGGGACACATTTTCAGGGCATCCATACAACTGTTCTGGACCTCTGTAGCAAAGGTACGGTTTAGACCCAGCGTCCCTGCAAATATGAAACATATCCAGAGCACACCCGAAGCCACCGTTGCAGTTTTGCCGGCAGAAGACAACAGGTCAGAAAAAGCAATACTAAAGATAATAAGGATCAATAACGAAAAAACAACCATCGAAATAAATATTTCCCTAGCCCTGCTTTCAATTTTCAGATCTTTTAAAGCTATATTCAAACCCTTTAACATTTAAATTGCCCTCCATCAGAAAAACAGACAGCTTCGGCAAATTTACGTGCATTTGGATCGTTGGCCCCCACATCATGAACAATATTCCCGTCCTCCATGATCAACAGACGATTGCACAAACGAAATGCCTTATCCAGATCATGAGTAATCATTATCTTAGTCACAGCCGGGTTTTCCAGAAGAAGGTTTTCCATAAGTGAAGATGCATTCATGTCAAGGCCGGTATAAGGTTCATCAAGTAATAAAAGGGAAGGATCATGGATAATGGCCCTTGCAAAGGACAAACGTTGTTTCATTCCCCTTGAGAAGTTTTTAACAGGATCTTCGGCCCTTTTCCACAGACCGATTTTTCTGATAAGATAATCACATCTCTCATCAAGAGCAGTATGTTCTATGCCATACAGTTTCCCAAAAAATACAAGGTTTTCACGAGCTGTCAGATTTTCATACAGGAACGTTTCGTGGGAAAGCATTCCTATTCTGCTCCTTACATCTTCTCTGTCGTGATCTTTTGTTCCAAAGATTTGCAATGTACCTTCGGTAGGAGAGATCAGAGAGGCAAAAATTTTCAAAAGGGTGGATTTACCTGCCCCATTGGGACCGATAATTGCAATAAATTCACCTTCTTCCACACGCAGGTTAATTCCATTCAAAGCATGTAGGCAACCGTAATCCCGGAAAATATCCTCTGCAACAAGAATCGTTTCGCCCATCATGGAATAAATGATAGTAGCCATAAATTAAGATTGTGATATATTGGCAAATACAACCAAAAGAAATATAGCATTATGATCACAACATCTTAGTGGGGTATATTGATGAGTACAAAAATTGAAAAGATAATGATAGCTACCGATGGGTCTGAAAATGTAAAGAATGCCGTTAGCTGGGGTATTGAACTTGCAAAAGCAACCGGTGCAAAGGTCAAGGCAGTCTATGTTTTGCCACCTGTAAGTGTATCCATCACAACCCGCGGAGAAAGGTGGGCCGATTCATTGCGCAATCACCTTAAGGATGAAGGAAAAAGTGCAACTGAATACGTTGTTGATACCGGAAAGAAGGCAGATGTCGAGGTAGAGCCCATAATAATTGAGGGCAATCCTGCAGATGGTATTGTCAGATTTGCCACTGAAAACGGGATAGACCTCATAGTGATGGGAACACTTGGCAGGACCGGTATCAGTCATCTTTTGCTTGGCAGTGTGGCAGAAAATGTGGTAAGACATTCTAAAACACAGGTTTTGGTTGTACCCTGAGACATTTAGTGCATCAGGCAAACGATTATATAGCCCAAAAACAATGTTAGTATAGTTGCGAACGGCTGTATCCATCCTACCAAACATTCTCCATCCGACCGTTTGCAATATCTTTATTGGAGATTAATATGTCTAAAATCTGGAACCAAATTTCAGAAGAGGAGTGGAAAAAACGATTATCTGCAGAACAGTTTCGTATCCTCAGGAAAAAAGGCACAGAAGCACCTTTCAGTGGCAAGTACAATGATTTTTATGAAAAAGGTATCTACTCCTGTGCCGGATGTGGCCAGGACTTATTCTCTTCCTCCACAAAGTACGATGCCGGCACCGGCTGGCCAAGCTTCTGGGAAGCAATATCTGAAGACAACATTGAAAGAATACCGGACTATTCCCTGGGAATGAAACGCATCGAAGTGATATGCAGCCGTTGTGGAGGCCACCTGGGCCATGTTTTTGATGATGGACCGGCCCCTACCGGAGAGCATTTTTGCATAGACTCGATTTCCCTGAATTTCAATCCTGAATAAGAAAATAAAAAAGCCATTGCGATAAGTATTTCTACATATCCGATGAATTAAGGGCCTTGTGAGAGAGGGAGGGCAGTTTCCGGGCCTTCTGGTCTGAGGAAAGTCTCCCCACCTTCCGGACACGCGAATACCTGTAAAGGGTATCGGGCGAGAGCCCGGGCAGCCGGGAAACCGGCTCTTGCGGTTTTACCGCATGATGGCACAGAAACGATACCGGCCTGCGTTAAAGCAATGATATGAAAAATTGAGGTCGCGCAGGGTACGGATGGAACGGCGAATCCTCGCGGGTGCAAGTCGAAATGGGATCAAAGTTGTTGTTCGGACAACCTCCGTTTTGGTGTGACGCTTAGCCGAATACTGCCAATGCATCTTTGCATCAACAGAAGGGAGCTTACTCCCCTCACTCACACACTATTGCCAGCAGGACCGAATTCCTCAAGAATACCTGCAATTTTTTCGTAACTTATAGAGGTATTATAACAACCATCACTTTCAAGAGGGACACCATAAGCAATAACGTTTTTACCTCGTAGAAAACGCATGCCCTTGTTAATCTCATAATTACAACCAACAACCAGAATTCCGTCTGCAGGCTTTTCTTTCAATACATGCTTCACAAATGAGGAGCCTGTTATAATGTAGAAACGATAACCATACTTTTGTGCATCCCTTTTTAGCTGCCCAACTATACATCTGCCACATTCCTTGCATTGTATACCATACCGCGACGAGTAAGCAGGACAGTCCAGAAAACGCATACAATGTGGTAAAAGCATAATCCTGTTACGAGTCCTTCCAAAAGCATGGTAATGAGCAATGTTCTTCAGGGAAACCATCCAGCTGTCCAGAATACGGGGATCAGACAATTTGCAAAAGAAATATTTGATAGGCAGGTAGAATAAATCAAGTACCCATGCAAAAATACCTGCAAGACGTACATGCCGATTAAGGCTGATGCGGCTGACAAAAAGAGCAAAGCTACTCAATAAGACAGATATTGCCACGGCTCCTATCAGCACTTTACCTATCAGATCGTACATTACATGCCTCCATTTTCTCAATTACAGCCTCAACGTCCACTTCTGTTTCAAAACAACCATCTTTTAAAAGGCAGATTCCCTGTACAGGCATAAATGAAACTTCTTCCATAGCCTCTGTAAGCTCATTATAACAGGCCAC
>JASMTL010000109.1:0-4142 GCA_041694315.1 Methanosarcinaceae archaeon
ACCGATATTTTTCATCACATGAGCTGCATCATCGGGGTTTGTGATGTCAAGCACACTGACCTCAAAACCCTTTTCCTCCACGACCGGCTGTCTGCCCCGTATCGCCTCGGCTATTCGTACAGCATCCGTTGTCGCAGCCACATCGTGGGTGCGTATAATGTGCGCCCCTTTATGCACAGCAATTGCGGTTGCTGCCAGACTTCCATATAGTCTTTCATCAGCTGACTTGTTCAGGACCTCACCTATGAAGGATTTACGGGAAAGGGCTGCAAGAACCGGTTTGCCAAAAATCTGCAGACGTTCAAAACGGTCAAAGGTCTCAAAATCGTATATCGGATCTTTTTCAGGAACCCATTTACCAATAGCCGGATCCAGAATTAACCTGTCTGTATCAATACCCTTCCCTTCACACACCTCAATGATTGCCTCCAGGGAATCCATAACTGCATCCATCCCAAGCACATCACCCGGTACTTTCCGGGATGCCATTACAACAGCAGGACATTCATGGTTTGCCACCACATCCACCATGTTTTCATCTGTCATGAAACCGGAAACATCATTTACAATATCAGCACCCCGGTCAAGACACTGGTCGGCAATATCCGCAAACACAGTATCCACTGAAAGAACAGCATCCACATTTCCTGCAAGGGCGTCTATTGCATGAAGTAAACGTTTACGCTCTATTTCCTTGCTTATGGGTTCTGCAAGGGGCCAAGTGGAGCGGCCGCCTATGTCAAGCACGGTAGCACCTTCCTCCAGCATGGCAGAAGCAGCATCAATGAGGGAATCTTCCTTGACAACAGACCCCTTGTAAAAGGATTCATGGCTGAGGTTCAATACACCCATCAATCTTACAGGGTGGTTGTCTCCTACCTTTAGTCCGCATATGTCAACATCGACGACCATTGAAATTACCAGATGATTTTATATTTAAAAGGATGATTACTCAATTTTCTTTGCAGCAAAGGTTACATGTGTCAGAAGCGTTGCTATGGTCATGGGCCCCACACCTCCTGGCACCGGTGTAACAAGTGAGGCTTTATTCACAACATTCTCAAAGTCCACATCACCATATATCTTGCCTTCTTCTTCGGTGATTCCCACATCAAAAACAACAGCTCCTTTTTTGACCATATCTTCTTTGATGAGATGCTTGACACCGGCTGCAACTACAAGTATATCGGCCCCGATGGTGTAACTTTTAAGGTCTTTGGTGTAAACATGACATACCGCCACTGTAGCATTGCGGTTTAAGAGCATTGCTGCCATGGGTTTACCTACAACATTACTGTGACCAACTATCACAGCATCCTTTCCCTCAATGTCGACATCATAATACTCAAGAGCGCGGATTATCCCTGCAGGAGTGCAGGGGACAAAGCCCTCGTCACCAATCATCAGGTTGCCCATATTATAGGGATGGAAACCATCCACATCTTTTGCCGGATCAATAGCCTGCATGGCTTCTTTTGCATCCAGATGTTGAGGCAGGGGCAACTGAAGCAGTATACCATGGATATCTGCACGTGTGTTCAGATTCCCGATCACATCCAGCAATTCTTTCTGGGTGATTGAGGCGTCGAGCTTCTGGTCCTCCGCATAAATGCCTACCCTGTCACATGCTTTATGCTTCAGCCGCACATACAATTGCGAGGCGGGGTCCTGCCCCACAAGGATGGTTGCAAGGCCCGGGACTATACCGGCATCAGCCTTCATAGAAGCTATTTCTTCTGTTAATTCTGCCTCGATCTGCTTTGAAATCGCCCTGCCATCTATGATTCCCTGTTTATCTTCACCCGCCATTTAACCACCTTAGAGATGCTTGTAGATCGGGAAGTCACTGCACAGCTGCTGTACATCAGCATTTACCTGATCAAGTACAGCCTGGTCTTTTGGGTTCTGGATTACTGTTTCTATGAAGTTAGCAACATCTTCCATCTGGGCTTCCTTCATACCACGAGTGGTGACCGCAGGAGTGCCGGCACGCAGACCACTTGTAATGAACGGGCCACGGGTTTCGAAAGGTATAGTGTTCTTGTTGATAACAATCCCACCATTGCTCATATAGGTTTCAGTCTCCTTCCCCGTCATATCATATTTGTTGAGATTGATAAGCATGAGATGGTTATCCGTGCCGCCGGCCACAATATCAAAATCGCGTTCTATAAGGTTTGCACAGAGAGCTTTTGCATTTTTCACAGTCTGTTTCTGGTCCTGCCTGAACTTATCAGAAAGAGCTTCCTTAAATGCAACTGCCTTGGCAGCAATAATATGCATAAGAGGACCGCCCTGAAGACCGGGGAAGACTGTTTTATCCACACCTTTTGCATATTCTTCACGACACATGACCATCCCTCCGCGTGGACCCCTCAGTGTTTTGTGTGTGGTCGTTGTTACAAAATCAGCATATGGCACCGGACTTGGATGTTCACCGGCCGCAATTAGGCCTGCGATGTGAGCAACGTCCGCAAGCAGGTATGCATCCACAGAATCAGCAATTTCACGGAATCGTTTGAAGTCTATTGTGCGGGAATATGCAGAAGCACCGGTCACTATCATCCGGGGTTTTTCCTTCTTTGCCATTTCCTCAAGGGCATCGTAATCCAGCTCTTCGGTTTCCTCTGCTACTCCGTAGGGTACAATATCATAAAGTTTACCTGAAAAACTTACAGGACTTCCATGGGAAAGGTGACCCCCGTGGGAGAGGTCCATCGCCATTATCTTGTCACCTGGATTGAGGACGGAGAAGTAAACGGCCATATTGGCACCAGAACCTGAATGTGGCTGGACGTTCACATGTTCGGCACCAAAAATTTCCCGGGCCCTTTCAATAGCCAAATCCTCTGCAATATCAACAAATTCGCAGCCTCCGTAGTATCTCTTACCGGAGTAGCCTTCTGCATATTTGTTGGTCATAATGGAACCCTGAGCTTCCATTACCGCCCTGCTTGTGTAATTCTCTGATGCTATAAGGTTGAGTTTATAGTCCTGTCTTTCGGCCTCGAGCTCCAGTGCTCTGGCAATATCGGGATCTGTTTCTGAAATATAAGACATATTGTTCCTCCTTGTATCTTTGAATTTATGAGATGATTATGATATATGTACACGTCTTCCTTTTACGTACAGTCTACCTTCGGCAAATAACTTAACTGCTTCGGGGAAAATAATATGTTCCTGTGCAAGTATTCTTTCAGAAAGGGATTCTTCTGTATCTGAATCAAGTACAGGTACACTTTTTTGTAGAATAATCGGGCCGGAATCCATCCCTTCATCAACAAAATGTACAGTGCAGCCTGAGATTTTTACACCATAGTCCAGCGCCTGTTTCTGAGCATTCAGACCTTTAAAAGAAGGCAAAAGGGCGGGATGGATATTCATTACCCTGTTATTGTAGGCCTTTATCACATTGGAACCCAGGATTCGCATGAAACCGGCAAGTAAGAGCACATCCGTACTGAATTTTGCAAGAGATTCCAGAAGTGCATTTTCAAAATGTTTTTTGGATTCATAAGCAGCCGGGTCGATAAAAAGAGCATTTATGCCGTGATTCATAGCCCTTTCTAGGCCATAAGCGTCCCTTTTATCACTTATAACCACACTGACACGGGCATTTGGGATATAACCACTTTCTACATTATCAATAATTGACTGTAGATTAGAGCCCCTGCCGGATATCAGGACTGCAATGTTGAGAGTCATTGCCCATCCTAAGGGATTTGCCATATATTATAGTTTTGGAAAAAATAATCCAAAAATCAATAATCAACAGTTGTACTGGCTCTTTCACTAATAAGGTCATCCAGTTCCTCTGAATCCGAAAGGGAATCCAATTCCTTTCTTTCAATCAGAACTGTGTGTTCTACCGATGTAATTTTACTTTCCCCTTCAATGATATAAACCGATCTTGTACGTGTGATGGTAGATATATTGCTCATCAAATGAGCCCGCTTTACCATCGCATTGCTGTACTTACTCACCCCGGTCAGGAAAGTAGTGGAACAGTCCCTGGAAACTGCATTAAAAGGTGCCTGGGATATTGAAAGTACATCATAGCCTAGCCCGTAAATGAAACTCAGGATACCATTTGTAGGAGGGTGCAAGGTGCCATTTTCATCAGTTTCCTGACGGGAACGGTG
>JASMTL010000110.1:0-8089 GCA_041694315.1 Methanosarcinaceae archaeon
CCAAAATTCGCAGACTGGTTAAATATTATAAGGCAAACAAAGTCCTTCCAGCCGAATGGAAATATAAACCAGAAACTGCAGAAATGCTTATTACTAAGTAAACGGGAATTTGTACAATTCCCCAACTTTTTTAATTTAGTTTTTTCCTGCTGTATCTTCGGTTAATTGCCATTTATTAAAGGCAATGTGAAGGCAAACCCACACAAATCAATAGAAGTATAAATGTGTGCTACATAATGAATCCTTTAATATCAAAATCACTCCATCTATAATTAGCATATGTGGACTGGCAGGTGAAAGTTTTTGGAAAAATTGCGACCCAGTGCAAAAAGGGCATCTGAAAAAATCAGTGAATACTCACGTGTAAGACTCATATCCCATAATGATGCAGACGGGATTACCGCAGCAGCTATAATGTGCCATGCCCTGCTGAGGGAAGACATAGTTTTCCATGCAAGCATTGTAAGCCGGCTGGATGAAAATGTTGTGGAAACAGTCAACAATAGCACTGATAATGGTGACCTCGTACTTTTCTGTGACATGGGAAGCGGCCAGCCTGAATTGATCGAAAAGGTCAGAAATGACACTATAATAATAGACCACCATGCACCCGTGGGTGACACCACAGCACACATAATGGTAAATCCTCATCTTGCAGACATAGATGGTGCTTATTATATGTGCGCCTCAACAACGGCTTATCTTGTCGCAACAGAAATGAATCCCGAAAATAAAGAGCTTGCAGGACTTGCAATTGCAGGTGCCATAGGGGATAAACAACTTTTTGACAGGGAAAATGGCCTGGTCCTGAATGAAGGAATCGAAAGCGGCTCTATTTCCATAAGGAAAGGATTAAAGATTGGAGACGGTGACCTGGCAGAAGTGCTGGAAAATACACCAGAACCCTATCTTGACATAACAGGTGAGAAAGAAAAAATCACAAATTTCCTGGACATTCTGGGTATCAGTGGACCCATCGAGGAACTTGATGAAAACCAGATGAAAAAACTTACTTCTGCAGTTGCACTTAAGCTGACAAAAAATGCCAGTCCAGAAGCGATTGATGCCAGTATCGGTGAAATCTGCATCCTCAACTACGAGACAATATCAAATGTCTACGATATGGTAACTCTCCTCAACTGCTGTGGCAAACTTGAACGTGGCGGTCTTGCTCTTACTGCCTGTCTTAGGGACAAAAAGGCTGCAGAAGAAGGCTGGAATCTTGCAAAACAATATCAAAAAGTTTTGGTAGGACAAATCAAAAAGGCAGAGAAGAAGATTCAAAAACGGCAGCATTTCAGGTATATACAGGGAGAAGACATGGAAGCCACAGGAATGATCGCGGGTGTTGTCATCAGGTACATACACCCTGATCTGCCGTTCATTGCCCTGAACAAAGTTGACGATGTTGTTAAAATTTCAGGAAGAGGAACCCGCGAACTTGTAAACAGCGGACTGGATCTTGCAGTTGCCTTAAGGGAGGCAGCCTCCGGCGTAGGAGGTAACGGAGGGGGGCATAACATAGCATCCGGTGCAGCCATACCTCCGGGAAGTGAAGAAGAGTTCCTGGAAGCCCTGGATACCATTATCGCAAAACAGCTGGGAAACAATGCAGATGAAAATTAAAAGCACTCTTAAACTGCCTGTAGGCCAAAGGGGCAAAATAATTATTGAGTCATTAAGACCGGACAATCTTGCGAATATGGAAAGTAAGACTCGATCCGATGAAAATTCCATAATTTTGAGGACCGAAAAACTTTCTTCCCTGATATCTGTTATGGATGACCTCCTTATGAATGCCAAAATCGCCGAAGATCTGGATATCAAAGGAGCAAAAAAATGATTGACTCATTCGAAGATTTAGAGGAGGAAATAAATTCCTGTACTGCATGCCAGCTCCATGAATCCGCAACCCATAAAGTAATCATGAAGGGGGCACAAAATCCTAAAGTACTTTTCATAGGTGAAGCCCCCGGCAAGAATGAGGATGCAAGCGGAATACCTTTCTGTGGCAGGGCCGGCAAAATCCTGGATGGTATGATAGAAGATATGGATATCCAGCAGAGCGATTGGGCTGTGATCAATACCGTCAAATGCAGGCCACCTGATAACCGCAGGCCTCGCAAGGGAGAACTTGCCGCATGCCGGGCTTTTTTTGAGCGGCAAATAGAAATGCTTGAGCCTGATGTAATAATCCTGCTTGGAAATACTGCTGAGGAAGCTTTTTTCGGAAAAAGGCAACTTAAGTGGGGAGAATGCAGGGAGATAGATGGGAAAAATGTGGTGAAATTCTATCACCCAGCAGCTCTTATCTATACCAAAAGCCGCCAGCCTGAACAGCAAGAGTTTATAGAAAAAAACAGTGCATTATGGTAAGACAATTATTCTTTCCCACACGTTGGTTTGTGCCATCAGGTAAAACTTATAATAATTAGTAACAATAACTGAGTCGCTGTACGGACTTTATTAATCATTATTTAATCATTTCGAGGAAATACAATGGATCTGGAATTCAGGTTAAAAGCTGCCTTCAGGACAAGCGGGGACCCTACACCCGCCATGGATGCTATTCAGGAGTTTCTTGAGGGACAAGCCTTAAAGGTACTCGCCAGGGGAGCACCGGAAGGTGAAGAGGCAAAAATTAAGAGCTGGAATGTAAAGGATAACCGGATAGACATAGAGATTGTCTCCGGCAGGTATGTTCGATCCCACGATGCACTTATCCGGCTGCGCAAACCTCTTGCTGGTAAAATTGGAAAGGAATACCATCTGGGTATACGGGGAATTGATGTTGATGAGTTTGTCATAAAAATGCCTTCCGAAAAATCGGTAGGAGACCTGAAGATACCTCATGTCCGTTCAATGCACTATAACGGAGAATGTATCATACTCAATCTGGAGGTAGGACAGGCAGAACTTGAAAACCGTGTTCCTGACAGGATACTGACCCTTATGGAGGATAAGATAAGGGAAAAGGTCTATGGTGGCAAGACCGAACACTGGAACCTTCTATGGCAGAGTGAAAAAAAAGCACACCCATTTGAGAAGGACCCTACCCAGGAGATGCTGGACAAAGGGTGGATCAAAAGGGGAGCCAGTAGAGGGCAGTGGATTCACGGGCCACAGTCCACGAAACTGTTCCGCACTTTTGAAAAGATAGTTCTCGAAGAACTTCTTGAACCCCTGGGATACCAGGAAATGATCTTCCCGAAACTTGTTCCCTGGGATGTGTGGAAGAAATCCGGCCATGCCAAAGGGGTCTATCCAGAAATTTACTATGTGTGCCCCCCGAAGACCCGCGATCCGGAATACTGGGAAGAGGTTGCTGACCATTACAAGGTTACAAAAGAAGTACCTACACAACTAATAAAGGAAAAGATAGGTGATCCTATAGGTGGCCTGTGCTATGCCCAGTGTCCTCCCTTCTGGATGTATTTACAGGGCGAAACCATACCTACAGAATCATTCCCTCTGAAAGTCTTTGACCGGTCCGGGACATCCCACAGGTATGAAAGTGGCGGTATCCACGGTATGGAGCGTGTTGATGAGTTCCATCGTATCGAGATTGTCTGGCTGGGTACAAAGGAACAGGTAGTCAAAGCATCAGAAGAGCTCCATGAACGTTACATGCATATCTTCAATGAGATCCTGGACCTGGAATGGAGAAAAGCCTGGGTCACCCCCTGGTTCATGGCACAGGAGGGACTTGCAGGTGTATCGGATGAGCAAAGTGCCGGCACTACAGATTATGAGGCCCCCATGCCATACAGGGGAGAGGACGGCGAATGGCTTGAGTTCCAGAACGTGAGTGTCAACGGGAACAAGTACCCTTCGGGTTTTAATGTGAAAAGCCAGTCGGGAGAGGGACTCTGGTCCGGATGCTCGGGTGTTGGACTGGAAAGGTGGACCTCGGCTTTCCTTGCCCAGAAGGGCCTGGACCCGGAAAACTGGCCTGAAGAATTCCGTAAGCGTTTTGGAGAAATGCCCAGAGGAATAAGTTTCTTCTAAACTGGATAACCGATTTGTTTATATATGGACATGTATAGTATAGAGGGCCACTAATAGCCTATACTTTAGAATTATTGATTACATTGATCATCGACTGAGAAATATCACACTAACACTGGAGGAAATTTATTGGCAAGAAAAGTACAGAGAAAACTGGATAAATGGAAGAACAAAACCTGGTATAACATTGAGACCCCTGAATTCATCGGCAGGACCGTTATTGGGACAACCACTGCGGATGAAAGTGAGAAACTGGTTGGAAGGACGATCGAAACCACTGTAGGGGACATTACCAACGACTTTTCAAAACAGAACATCAAACTGCGTCTGGCTATCGACAGCGTAACCGGCGACACTGCAAACACTGTTTTCACTGGTCACGAGATTACTACAGATTACCTGCGTTCCATCGTAAAACGCCAGACATCCCGTATTGATAACAACCTTGAAGTAACCACCAAGGACGGACGTAAGCTCCGCATCAAGCCCATTGCATTTACTGTAAAGAGGGCGAGAAGCAGTCAGATAAGAGCAATCCGGGAAATCATGGCAAAAATAGTCCTTGAAAGAGCTGCAGAACTTGACTTTGAACACATTGTCGAGGAAATCGTAACCGGTAAACTTGCAGCCAATATTTACAGGAATGCAAAAACCATCTATCCAATAAGAAGGGTAGAAATACGCAAGACTGAAGTTCTTCCTGTAAAGGCGAATACTTCCGCAGCAGCCTGAAATTAAAAAATAAAAAAGTAGCCTTTCACTTATGAGTGAAATAGGCTACTACTTTCTTTTCTTTTACATTATCTATCCTGCAGAAACCAAAGCGTTCAAACTGCACAACTTTATCAATCTCATCTGCAATTTGTAATTCCCCTAATCCTGTGAATCTACCCTCGGGGGTCATGACTTCCACTTCCAGATTGTCTTCAGCTATCCACTGGACGATGGGTGGGCGTTTTTCCCGGACTTCCTCCATTGAATCACCAATATGCTTTGCCCGAAGGGGTTGGGTTGATACAATTTCAATGTTGTACAGGTCCTTGAGTCTTAATAGAGACCCGGGAGATAGTTCCTTTGCATCCCCGCCACTAATATAAACAATATTGTTCACTTCTATACTCCTGTTTCCCATATCTTCCACGGGATGCAGAGGCGGGGTAGCAACAGTGGGCTGTCCGCCTATAATTTCAATCTTTTGAGGGTTGGGGACAAAGAAGAAACGCTTTGCCTCTGAGTCAATGAGTTTACGGTTTTCAGAATAAAGGGAATCCATGCTTATACTGACATCGGTTTCTCCCACACCCATGTCTACCATAAATTTACGCAGGGCCTGTGGTTTGATGCCACGCCTGCGAATTGCCCTAATTGTTGGAAGCCGTGGGTCGTCCCAGCCGGTGTATTCGCCTTCTTCAATAGATTTCCTGAGTGCACTGGTACTGAATTTACCGAATTCATGCATTTTTATGCGGCCCCAATGGGTGGTCTTTGGATACTCCCAGCCCAGGTAATCATAGATATACTTCTGACGCTTTTCACTGTCCATCAGGTCTTTGCCCCGGATAATATGGGTCATACCAAGTTCATGGTCCTCGATTGCTCCCTCAAAATCAAGAAGCGGCCACACTACGTATTTATCACCCACTTCCGGTCTGGGATGTGTGGTTTTTACTATCCTGAAAGCACCGAAATCCCTCAGTGCAGGATCTTTATGGTTGATATCTGTCTTGATACGCAATACAACAGATTTTTCTTCGTAAGCACCCTCAATCATCTTGTGCCAGTGTTCCAGATTTTCAGCAGGGTCCCTATCACGATGAGGACAGGGGGTACATGAGTCCTTATACTTCTTGAAATCAGCCCCTTCACAGAAACAGACATAAGCGTGTCCCATTTCGATAAGCTTTCGGGCATATTCGTAGTAAAGGGGTATTCTGTCTGATGCCTTTACAACCCTGTCCGGCTTGATACCAAGCCACTGACAGTCATCAAGGTACCATCCATAGGCTTCAAGTAGAGGGCGTTTGGTCTGGGGGTCAGTATCGTCAAAACGTATTATGAAATCCCCTCCGTACATTTTGACATATTCGGAGTTGATTATCATACCCCTTGCACTACCCAGCGTCGCGGGGCCGTTGGGATTGGGCGCAAAACGCATAACAACCTTTTCCCCTTCTGCAACATCAAGGGGTTTGAGACCTTTTTCAGGCTCTTTCTTTGTATTGAGTTCTTCAATAAGTTCAGGTGCGACCTCCTCAAGTCTCTGCTGCCATACATCCGGGTTGCCTTCTGCAACCTGATCTATAACATTCTGTACTTCTGCCTTAACGTCTTTGGCTTTGGGGCGCAGATGGGGGCACTGTCCCATTACACGACCCATGACAGCTCCAACCCGGGGGGGTTGTCCGTATTTTACAGCATTCTGCAATGCAAATTTTTCAATCGTTTTTATGTCTTCATCCTCTAATGTCATCTGGTTGACCTCTATAAAGATAAAAATTGGTGCAAATACAATTAAATTGAATTTCTTATCTGCTGTATGTGAGATGCTTTTGCAATGATATCGGATATTTGCCCGTCAAATTCTTCAAGGAACTTTTCTGTATTCTCACCGGCAACTGCCCCGTGTGATGAAGGCTTGATGAGATGTTCCTGTTCAAGTACCCGCAATGAATATCTCACTTTATGGGTTGGCATCCCGGTTTCATCCGAAAGTTTAAGAATACCGATCGGCCCTTCCTCAATAACCTTCCTGAGAACGATAAGATGTCTTTCAGTTAGTTCAAGTTCCCTGTAAATTTGATCAAAAAGCATTATGATACCTCATTGGATAATGTTCCTATGCCTTCAATGGTTACGTCTACGGAATCTCCGGAATTGAGTTCACCCACACCCGAAGGGGTACCTGTGGCAATTATGTCTCCTTTTTCAAGGGTCATGACTGAAGATATGAACTCTATCAGAAAATCAACATCGAATATCAATCTGGAAGTTGATGAATTCTGTCTGGTCATGCCATTAACATTGCACTTAATTTTTGCTGCAGTGGCATCGAAATCTTTCGCAGGAGCTATGAGTGGGCCAAGCGGGGAAAATGTATCAAAACCCTTTGCCCTGGTCCACTGTCCATCTTTTTGCTGGAGATCACGGGCTGTCACATCATTAAAACATGTGTATCCTTCAATGACACTTTGTGCATTCTCAGCATGAATGCTGTGGCACTGCTGTCCTATGACAACAGCAAGTTCTGCTTCATAATCAACACGATTGCTGCAGGAAGGATAGATTATTTTAGCACCATGCCCAATTACAGAAGATGGGGGTTTCATGAAAATTATTGGTTCATCCGGGATGTCCATATCCAGTTCTTTGGCGTGATCAATATAATTCAGTCCAACACAGACGATTTTGGAAGGACTTGAAGGTGGCAGTATATCGAGTGAAGTAATATCATAAACATCTCCCTGGGGAGATATTGCCCTTTCCTCCTCCACATTGCCCTCAAATATCTCTGTACCGTGTTTGAATTTTCCGATCATGTTATCCACTTGCTAATAATGAGGAGATGCATTGTCCTAGCAGACAAATTATGAAGATAGGGTATAAATATAAATCCTTTTTCTTATCAATTCCGGCAAATGAGAGTCGGTTTCACAAAGTATAAACTGCTGGGAAAACTTATTTGACTGTTTGGAAAGAATACTTTATTGGGGAGTGTAGATGAACGATCTTTACTGCATAGAAGAAAAAAGTCATGTACTCAGGTATGTGAATAATATACCGATTTCGGGTAGATACAGGACCGAGCTTGTACGATGGATCAATACCTATCTTGATGAAGAAAAGGTCGAAAAACGTCTTTCAAGTACAGATGCATTTGATGTGTCGGTAAAACAGGCAGCGCAAAGAGATCTTGAACTGACCATCCTTTTTGCCAAAAAAGAAGATAGGACCAATTCAGGAATTATTTTCCTGGAGGGGGAATTGCTGTTTCTGTTTAACCTGCTCTATGAAAAGGTGAAGGCACAAGTTCCTGCTGCTGCCTGAATATTAAAAATGGTACTTGCAACCTGAAGAATCACGT
>JASMTL010000111.1:0-2734 GCA_041694315.1 Methanosarcinaceae archaeon
AAATATCTTTGTCCAAAACAGGATTGTAAGAAAAAGACAATGCGTCGACCGGGATTCGAACCCGGGTTTAGGGCTTGGAAGGCCCCAGTCATAGCCACTAGACCATCAACGCTCACTGCAACCTCTTGATAGTATTTTTCAGATATAACCCTTTCGGCCATGCCACAACACATGGTTTTGCCAGCAACAGAATACAATTACAGGGAATAGGTTTCCCTCATTTCCCTGATAGCATCCCTCAGCCGGGCTGCTTCCTCGAATTCCAGGTTGCGGGCAGCCTCATGCATCTCCGCCTCCATATCAATAAGCATGCTGTTGGCCTCCATTTTGGAAAGACCCATGTCAACCCCTGTAGCAGGAGTGGACACCTCTTCAGCCTCCACAATTTCACGCTGAATTTCCTTCATTATACTGGTCGGTGTGATGTTATGCTTGCGATTGAATTCCAGTTGCAGATTGCGTCTCCTTTCCATCTCACTCATTGCACGGGACATTGAACCGGTAATCCTGTCCGCATACATAATAGCATAAGCATCCACATTCCTCGAAGCCCGGCCAATCGTCTGGATAAGAGAGCGTTCCGACCTGAGAAAACCTTCCTTATCTGCATCGAGTATTGCCACAAGAGCGACCTCGGGAATGTCCAATCCTTCACGTAACAGGTTAATCCCCACAAGCACATCAAAGGTGCCCTTACGCAATTCCCGCACGATCTCAGCCCGCTCCAGGGTATCAATATCCGAATGCATATATCGCACCCTGATACCCATCTCCAGCAGGTAGTCGGTCAAATCCTCAGCCATTTTCTTTGTCAGAGTTGTAACAAGGGTCCTGTAACCGCTTTCCGATACCTTCCGGACTTCCTCCATGAGGTCATCGATTTGATTTGCCACAGGCCTGACCTGCACCGGTGGATCAACCAGCCCTGTCGGACGAATGATCTGCTCCACTACCTGATCACTCAATCCCAGCTCATAATCCGCAGGTGTGGCGGAAACATAAACAGCCTGATTGATTCTTTCCTCGAATTCCCGGTAATTCAGAGGGCGATTGTCGAAGGCCGAAGGCAAACGGAACCCATATTCAATGAGAGATTTTTTGCGTGCCCGATCCCCGTTATGCATCCCTCCTATCTGCGGGATAGTCACATGGGATTCATCGATGATGAGCAAATAATCATCCGGAAAGAAATCCAGCAATGAAGAAGGAGACTCTCCTGGTTTGCGGCCGTCAAAATGACGGGAATAATTTTCAATACCACTGCAATATCCAAGTTCTTCTATCATTTCGATATCAAACCTTGTGCGTTGCATGATACGCTGGGCCTCCAGTAATTGGCCCTGTTTTTCAAATTCGGCAACTGTATCCTTCAATTCCTCTTCAATAGCTACAAGGGCACGGTCAATCTGTGACTGGGGCATAACAAAATGCTTGGCAGGGTAAATCACAACCTGCATATCATCTTCCACTTCACGTACAACCTTGCCGGTAAGTGGTTCAAAATAGGATATCCTGTCAATCTCATCCCCGAACATCTCTACCCGCACTGCTACATTATCCTGCGCCGGGAAAATCTCAACAGTGTCCCCACGGGCACGAAAAGTACCCTGGGTGAATTCCACATCATTCCTTTCATACTGGATATCTACAAGTTTACTGAATATCCAGCTCCTGTCAACCTCATCCCCCGGTTTCATAAAAAGGGACATTTCCTGCCATTCCCTGGGAGAACCCAGATTGTAGATACATGACACACTGGATACAACAATCACATCCCTGCGCTCCATAAGCGACTTGGTGGCAGACAGCCTCAACCTGTCTATCTCTTCATTGATGGAAGAATCCTTTTCAATGTAGGTATCAGTTGTGGGAAGATAGGCCTCAGGCTGGTAATAATCGTAATAACTGACAAAATATTCCACCGCGTTGTCCGGGAAAAAGTCGCGGAATTCTGAAAATAGCTGGGCTGCAAGGGTTTTGTTATGAGCAATTACAAGGGTCGGCCTCTGCACATTCTGAATGACATTTGCCATTGTGAAGGTTTTACCTGAACCGGTCACACCCAGCAGTGTCTGGTGTCTGAAACCACCGTTTATACCATTCGAGAGGTTTTCGATCGCCTGTGGCTGGTCACCACGCGGACTGTAGTTTGATACAAGTTCAAACTCCGGCATACTACATCCTATCTGTTGTGAAAACGTATATAATTATACCAATATTACCACCAAAAGGTAAACCAGCATCAGAATGATGGCAAGTACCATCGCCTTTTTAGAAGTGTTGCTATCTGAACCAAAAATTACCGGCAGGGGACCGATCATTATCACTCCCCCACTTTTCACATCTGAACGTGAAGAATCCCCCCAATCACCTGTTTGGACCCCATTCACAGTACCCTGTGTCTGTGATAACGGTTGTTTTTTGTGAAATGCGTGTTGTTCACTGATACCCCGTATTATCAGGAAAATACCAATTCCAATAAGAACCATACCTCCGTAAACAAGTATATTCCCGATCAACGGTTACCCCTCCATAATAAAATGTAAATCACAAATATTAAGAGCCCAAATAAAAGCATTGAATAAGAAACACCTTCAGAAGATCCTATCACGATAGGAATCGGACCTATTAGGATAAGCCCGCCAAATTCTGCGTGACCTGCATTTTCATAAATCGCTTTTATAATAAGACCTAAGGACAATAGAAAAAAGCCGATTGCAACCAGCACGAAACC
>JASMTL010000112.1:0-10935 GCA_041694315.1 Methanosarcinaceae archaeon
TTTTCAAGGTAGTATTCAACCTGCTTATGCAAAGGGTCAAAATCGCCTTCCATACCCAGCCATAATACACGCGCTCTTCTGACATTGGGAAACACCCCCACCCCTTTTATAAGGCATGTGAAAGGCTCACAGGAAATATTTTCAAGGGAGTGTCCTATATCCGCAATTTTGTCTTCATCAACGTCTCCCAGGAATTTCAAGGTAACATGGACTATTTCCGCAGGAACTATTTTCATCTTTCCCAGATCCCTGAAACTTTCCTGCACCTCTTTTACTATCTGCGCAAAATCCACCGGCAACTCCACAGCAACAAATGTCCTTACCAAACCAAATCACCATATTGAAATTAATGTTATTCTTTAATAGAATAACGACACAGAATAATAAACCTTATTTTATTATGCAGACAAAAATTAATACTAGCAAAAATATAATCTAAATAAAAGAAAACGGGGATGAAATGGACACTGCTGACATACTTGTAAAATCCGCACTTGAAACTGCAGCACAGATTAAAGCCTCTGCAATAATTGTATCAGGAGAAGTTGACAGGAATTTATTTGGTTGTGACCTGCCCGTCTACTTTGCTGCAAATCCATCGAGAAGTGCCGTTGAAAGCCTGATACCTCTTGACGAAGAAGAAGGAAGGTTAAAACAAATTGTCAACCAGATCCAGAGAGATGCCGCGGTTTCCATAGAAGATGTAGAAAATGCAGCAGCTATCGAGCAAGCAATTGGGGATATTAAAAAAGGAAAGGTTGTGGGACTGGTAGTTACAGATGATTCAGGTGCTGTAATAGTCCATAATATTTCAGGGAATCCACTATTAAAAGCCCTGGAAAAATTTGAACAGAGAGTGCCTCCTGAAGTAATAAGAGCAGTGCTTAAGATTGCTCTGGAAATTGCTTCCACTGGCAGGGAAGGCAGCCCGGTAGGTACCGCTTTTATAATCGGCGATCTTGAAGAAGTTATGCAGCGCTCCCATCAGATGATACTCAACCCTTATTCAGGCCATCCTGAAGATGAAAGGAATATCTTAAAGAAAAATAACCGGGAATCCATTAAAGAATTTGCCCTGCTTGATGGTGTATTTATAATCTCTAAAGAAGGAGTAGTGCATGCCGCAGGTCGTTACCTGGATGTTGATGCAAAGGACATAGGGATCAATAAGGGACTTGGAGGCAGGCATGTATCAGCAGCTGCTATCACCAGGGACACTGTGGCAGTTGCAATAACTGTTTCAGAAAGTGGTGGCACAATTCGGATGTTTATGGATGGCAAGGAAATGGCCTGTATAGAGTGTAGCGACAGGGCTATTCGCAAACACTGATCACACTTTAAATCTCAGGAGTGCGGCAATTCCACCAAGCGCTTCCAGTTTTTGTCCGGGTTCAAACTCTGTACTGAAAACCACAAGCTTACCCTGGGAATATTCCACATCCCTTATGAAAGAATCAATGTATCCACCTTCGCCTTTTTCCCGTTCATGCAGCAGGAATTCATCGGAAATGAGAAGCGTTTCAATTGCACCGTAATTGTTGGCCCGTTTAACTTCCTCCACTCCATAAACAACCTTGCCGTCCATAGCTATTTCCTTTAGCAGGGAATCCATGAGGGATGCTTCCCGTGCTATACGGGATTGTTCCATAATCCTGTCAACCGCACCCCTGCGCAGCACTTCCTGAAAACCAGATGTGCCTATCGAGGAAGTATCCTCCACGATAATCCCTGCTGCAAGCTCAGGCTCATTTGCTTCAACATATTTGAGAAAATCATCCTTGGTAAAGCCGGGTCCTGCAACCACGACAGACTGAGAATCTGAAACTACATATTTGAGCTTGTTAAGAATCTCATTGAAAAAGACTTCTCTTAAAGTGCCTTCCCCTTTACCCGAAGACTGGCAGATGTGGGCATAGGATTCCACACCATAATGGCGCACAAGCCCGATGTCGGCATCCCCCTCCTCGACTGCAACAATTATTACTCCCGGTTTTTTTGAGGATGCCTCTGCCTCATTGATCCTTTCAATCTGGTCTTTTTTCCAGCGCTTTATTATGGAAATATCAACGCCGTCCTCGACATTCAGGGTATGATAAGAACCGGCATCCATTCCGTGCTCAATGGGACCATGGATCCTGAGACGGTTGGAAAATTTATGGAATTCCAGGTTTTCGACCCTGATCCCAAGTCGCACAGTCTTCTTCTCAGTCTTTTCAGGGCGGATCTTATCATTTGCAGAATCAGATTTGCGTTTGGTCAAGGCGAATACAAGGTCTCCTTTCTCGATTATGTACTTAAGGTGCCAGAGGTCATCCAGTGTCTCCGGTACGACGGTGATCTCCCCTTCATTTCCTTTCAGGTTTTTTTTGGTAACTCTCATACAATCACGATTCACTCTTTGATATCTGATTCACCCGGAGGCAGTACGTTGGCGATCTTGTCAGGGGATGCTATCTGTTTTACAAAATGCACATCCTTTATACGGTCCACATATATACGATAGATCTTCTTTGCTATATCGTTCTGGTTGAATTTGCCGGGTGTCAGTTCAACAACATGTTCACCCCTGGACCTCACAGAAGCCACGGGACCTCCGATTACCCGGGTCTCAGGTTTGAGTTCCAGACCCACCGCAGCCCTGACTGGTACATCCCTGTAATAATTTCGCTCACCCCGGATAATAAAGGAACCTTTCTTGAGATACTCCCCTGATTCCGGCGTCTTTGTGACCTGTTCGGGATAGATCCAGTAGCAATCCCCGCTGAACTGGCCGCCTTTCCAGATACTTGAAAACGAAACCACGAACTCCGCTGCTTCCTGCAAGGTTGTGTCGGGAACATCCTTTCCCTCTGTCTTGACAATAGTAATCGGGGCACCCGGTGCCTGAGTATGGAATACGAGGTCCCTTTTTTCCATGTACTTCTTTACAAGTTCCTCATTGGTTGTGGCATCCCTGCCACCTACCACAAGGAAACCATCCGAAGAAAAGAACCAGCGGAAACGTTCATACCAGTGCTTCTTATGCACCACCTTGAACTGCTTTTTAGGTGCTGTTTTTTTCTTTTTCATGGCATTTTTCGTATCTTCGATTGCAGCAAGGGCTCCTTTACGCTTCTTTTCCAGTTTCTTGGCTTTCTCATAATAACGCATGGCATTCTGGGGCACTGTCAGCCTGACATCAATATTCGCCTTCTTGCCATCAAGGTCCATCAGGACAAGACCCTGTGAACCATCGATATTTATTATCTTTTTAGCCGCAGGCAGTCCATCCTTTGCATCCGAGATAATTGACTGGATTTCCTTCCAGGAATAATCTTTTTCACGGGCATCAAGCAGGGTTTGCAGTAATAGCTCTATGTCCTGATAGTGTTCATATATCTTCTCAGCAATGGAGGTATTTTTCTCTATATCCGTCTCAAATTTCTTGATGGCACTCTCTTGTTGTTTGAGCCTGCGCTGGAATACGTCTTCTGTTTTTTCTTTCACAGAGGCTTCCTTTTTTTGTTCCAGGGATTTTGCAGCTCTTTTGCCAAAGAAATCATCCAGTGCCTTATTGAATGAATCATAGTAATTCTTTTCAAAGGCTGTGTATTTTTCAAGATCAAAGGGTACTACATCAAAGGTTTCTTTTGAACCCGGTTTGCTGACAGTACAGGGTTTTAACTGCCCTTTTTCCAGAGGGGAGAAAAGAGCACCTATTGCTTCAATCAATTTAGAGGCGACCTGCGGACCAACTTCCGAAGCTGGAAGGGTTTTATCGATGCCACTTCGCAGACAGACTTCTTCTGAGAGGATGCCCCCCAGATTAAAACGCGTTGCCAGGGTTCGTACTACATCCGAGTCGGAATCAGAAAATACTTCGCATAACTGATCCTCATTAACATCAAGAGGTGTCAGCTGCGCTTCAGGGTACTGGTAGATCTCACCACTCCTGATACGTCTGCCCTTAAAAGTAACAGGGTTCATAGGCAGAATGATTTTTCTGTCGCTGTCCAGCAATATTATGTTGCCCTGTCCAAATATCTCTACGACAAGAACAGTCTCATCGTCCCCTCTTTTTATACCAATCTCTATAATACGGTCAAAATCATATTGCCTGAAATAAGTTATCCGTCCACCCATTATATGTTTACGCAAAAGCATGGGAAAGGACTGGGGATTTTTAGGGCTGGGAGGAATATATTCACTGAGGTGCAATCTGCTTCCGGCCTCGATTAAAAGATTGGCTTTACCTTTCTTAAAAATATAGAGGTGGATACGCAGCAGACTCTCACCGGGCTGGTAAATCTTGCCTATCTTGGAATCGACCAGGGAATTCTCCCCTGTGCCAAGTTCCATTGCCAGTGCAGCCACATCTGCACTTGTCATCTCTTCTTTCATAAACTGTACTAATTGGGGAAGGGGCTATAAAGTTTTGTGCAATAGATTAATATCCCCGATAAAGATTAGTGATGAAGAAGGCATCGAAGATGGACACATCAACAAAACGCTATCTCAAATCCAGGTTCCATGATTATTACAGGGAAGCAAAAATACATGTCCCCCATTCCCTGACCAAACGTGAATGGGGATTCATCTCGTATGAATCCATGCCTGAAACCATGATGTACAGGCATAAAGCATTCGGTACGGGAGGAGAACTCAGAGACTATCTTGTATCAATGCAACCAGCCCATGTTTATCATTCGGTTGCCCTTTATGATTATCCGGATGCACCCACAATGAAAGAAAAAAAATGGCAGGGTGCAGACCTTATTTTTGATCTGGATGCCGATCACTTGCAGGATGCACCTTCTTCCTATGCAGCAATGCTGGAAATGGTAAAAACAGAATCATTAAGACTGCTGGATTTCCTGGTAGACGATTTTGGTTTTGATGAAGATAATATAAAAGCTGTCTTTTCCGGTGGAAGAGGATACCACTTCCACATAACTGACCCAAAAATATGGGAACTGGAAAGTTCCCAGAGAAGAGAAATTGTGGATTATGTGGGGGGGAAGGGGATAAAATCTGAATATTTCTACCAGAAAGAATTCATGATCGGAGACCATGGAACCGGAACACGTACCTTCAAGGACCGAACGGAAATACTTTCCAAATATGTCATAAAAAACCCCGATACAGGCTGGGGAAAAAGACTTGCTGAATACATTGCCTCATATCTTGAAGAAGAAGGACAAAAGGAAGAAAAAGAACGTTTTGCAGATATAAAAAATATAAAGGGATTCGGCAAAAAAACACGACAACAGATGAACCGGATAACCAAAGACAGTAAGGCCCTGGAAGACATACGCAGAGGAAGACTGGATTTTGGGAAAATGAAGGATTTCAAAGCCATAATGGCCCAGTTTTTTGACAATACAATTGACCAGCATCGTGTCACACTGGCAGGGTCGGCACAGGTAGATGAACCGGTCACCGCAGATATAAAGAGATTGATAAGATTACCGGGTTCCCTGCATGGCGGCTCCGGGATGAAGGTAATTCCTTTAAGGCTGGAAGACATGGAGGATTTCAAACCACTTCAGGATGCTGTTGCCTTTTCGGACAGGCCGGTAACGTTAAAAGTCATAAAACCTTTTGAAGTACAAATGAAGGATCTGGATATCCGGGTTGAAGAAGGAGTACAGGAACTTCCCGAATATGCAGCGGTGTATTTGATGTGTAGAGGGGTTGCTGAGTATGGATCGTACTGAACTGAAGAGTATTCTCCGCCAGGAAAACAGCTCGTCTTTAAATTCCCTTCCCTACGATTTTTATGAAAATGTCGATGAATACATACGGGAATTGGAAGAGGAAATCAAAAAGATCAACAATCCGCGATCAGTTGAATCAAAGATCTTAGAAGACGAAATGCAAAGTGCACTCAATGATGTGGAAACGATTTTTATCAGGAGAATCCGTAAAATAACATCCAGAGCAACCTCAAATGCATTTTCCAATATCTCATCCCGACAGGATCTTGACAAACTCCTGGAATCCGAACGCAAGGTTTTTGATGCCACCCTTTCTGCAATCCAGGTTGCAAGATCCGAATTGCTCGAACCTATAATGAACCCACAGGATAGGCAGGAGAAGGGATTTACGAAAGAAAGTGTAATATCCGATGAAGCACAAGAAGAAGAGGAGACCGGGACTATCTCGCAGGACCTCCCTGCAGAGGAAGATACGGGCAAAAACAATATAAGTAAGGAATACTTTGTTGTCCGAATATTGAAAGACCTTCCTACCATAAAAGCGATGGATAATCTCAATTATACACTTGCAGCAGAAGACGTTGTGGTTTTGCCTTCCATGAATGCTCAGGGATTGGTAAAACGTGGTGCTGCATATCCAATAAATCAGGAATAAAAATCAACATAGGTGTGAAGATAATGAAGATCCCAAAAAGGTTCAGAACATACTGCCCTTACTGCAAAACCCATACAGAACATGTTGCTGAAAAGGTGAAGAAGGGCAGGGAATCAATGACTACACGTATCAGAAGGCAGAAGAAAAGGCATACTGGTATAGGAAACAGCGGAAAGTTCTCCAAGGTCCCCAGTGGTGACAAGCCAACAAAAAGGATTGCCCTGCGATACCGTTGCAGCAAGTGCAACAAGGCACACCAGAGACCCTGCTTCCGTGCAAAGAAATTCGATTTCAAGGAGTGAACATTAATGGCTGAACCAAAGAGCAGATTTTTGAAAGTAAAATGCAATGATTGCTCCAATGAGCAGGTTATTTTTGGCAGTGCAAGCCAGAAAGTGACCTGTCTTGTATGCGGCAGGACCCTTGCAGAACCAACCGGTGGAAAATCTACAATTACAACACATATACTGGAAGTACTCGAATAAAGGGATATTAATGGAAAACAACAAATGGCCTGAAGTCGGTGATTTCGTAGTCTGTGCGGTTAAAAACGTCACTGATTTTGGCGCCTACACGACTCTTGAGGAATACGACGGAAAAGAGGGATTCATCCATATATCTGAGATTAAGGCAGGATGGGTCAAATATGTCAGGGATCACATCCGGGAAGGACAGAAAATTGTCTGCAAGGTCCTGAGAGTAGATACCTCACGTCGCCATATTGACCTTTCCCTGAAAGATGTAAACGAACATCAGAAAAGGGCAAAAATTCAGGAATGGAAGAACGAACAGAAGGCTGAGAAATGGCTACAGTTCGTCGCAGAAGAAGCAGGACTCGACAAACAGCAACTTCAGAAAATAGAAGATTCTTTTGACACAGAATTCGGAAGCAAATATTCTGCCTTTGAAGAAGCTGCCATGCGAGGGGAGGAGGGCTTCAGCAAGCTCAAAATCAATAAAAAAGTTGTTGAAATCATTGTCAAACTCGCACAGGACAATATCAAACTGCCGTTTGTGGAGATTGCCGGACATATAGACCTTAAAAGTTCTGCACCGAACGGAATCGAGATCATCAAGGAGGCTTTACGGGCCGCCAGTGAAGTGAAAATGGAAGATGTCCGTCTGGATATAACATATACCGGTGCACCCAGATATCGTATCAGGGTGATTGCTCCCGATTATAAGCTAGCAGAATCTGTCCTGAAAGAATCTGCAGAAAAAGCCATCGAAAAAATAGAGTATCTTGGCGGAGAAGGTGCCTTCCACAGGCATGCGGAAACTGCCAAGGCGTGATAACAGTTGGGTAAAAAGATTTTGAAATGCATTTCCTGCGGAGAATACACCCTACAGGAAACGTGTCCCAAATGCGGGGGAAGGACTATCAAGCCTTCACCTGCCCGCTATTCTCCCCGTGATCCCTACGGGAAATATCGCAGATTGAGTAAAAGGAATTGATTCCAATGCAAAATACAAAAATCGTGCGTCATAATACTGAGATTGAAATTCAGGATTCTACCCTGCTTGTCGGCCTGCCGGGTGTGGGACATGTAGGCAAACTTGTTGTTGATCATCTCATCGAACAATTCGAAGCAGAAAAACTTCTGGAAATATACTCCACCTCTTTCCCGCCCCAGGTACTTGTAGATGAAAATAGTACTGTGAGGCTTGTAAGTAATGCATTCTATACATTTCAGGTAAATGGCAAGGATATTCTGCTGCTTGCAGGAGACCAGCAGAGTACAAGTTCAGAAGGGCATTACGAACTGTGTGACCTGTACCTGGATATTGCCGAAGAGTACGGCGTTTCCAGAATATTTACCCTCGGAGGATTCCCAACGGGACAGCTGGATCATGTTGATGAAGTCCTGGGTGCCGTTAATCAGGAAGACCTTACAGAAAGTCTTAAAGAGCATGGAGTCACCTTCAAGGAAAAAGAGCCCAACGGCGGAATTGTTGGAGCTTCGGGACTCCTCCTTGGCCTGAGCAAATTCAGGGATATTAATGCTGCATGCCTTATGGGATACACATCCGGTTATCTTGTAGATCCAAAGAGTGCCCAGTCACTGCTTGCTGTGCTGAGCAGTATACTTGATATCGAGGTTGATATCAGTGAACTTGAGGAACGTGCTAAAGAGATGGAGAAAATCGTGGCCAACCTCGTAGAAGCAAAACAGCAGCAACAACAACAACAACAGATGCTCCCGGAAACACCCAGAGACGAGGACCTGGGCTATATCGGATAAACATGCTGATCAATGCCGACCTGCACCTGCATTCCAAATATTCCATGGCCTGTTCCAATAAGATGGAACTGCCTGTAATGGCCCGGGAAGCCGCTAAAAAGGGAATCAATCTTGTGGCAACGGGAGATTGCATTCATCCCGGATGGCTTTCCGAGATCAAGGCATATGCACAGGACGACGAGACGGTAGGCATCGATAATACTTCTTTTATCCTTACAACCGAGATCGAGGACAGGAATCGCGTACATCACCTGCTGCTAGTCCCCTCCATATCCAAGGCAGAGGAACTGGCGGAAAAAATGTCCTCATACGGGGACCTCGCCGTTGATGGCAGGCCAACGTTGAAAATGGACGGATGCCAGATTGCAGAGATTGCAACCGATGTCGGAGCCCTCATCGGTCCCTGTCATGCGTTTACCCCATGGACTGCCATGTATGCCTACCATGACAGTCTGGAAAGTTGCTATGGAGATATGACCGATAATATTGCTTTCCTGGAGTTGGGGCTGAGCGCTGACAGTGATTATGCAGACAGGATCGAAGAACTGCAGGACCTAACATTTCTTTCAAATTCGGATGCCCATTCTCCCTGGTCCAACAAACTGGCCCGGGAATTCAACCGCCTGGAGGTCCCCGAGGTATCCTTTGAAGGTGTGGAAAAGGCAATCCTGAGGAAAGAGGGGTATGGCTGTGTACTCAATGTGGGATTCTTCCCGCAGGAAGGCAAGTACAATGAATCGGCCTGTATCAAGTGTTACCGGCATTACCCAATGGAAGAAGCAATGAACCTGGACTGGAATTGCCGGGTTTGTGGTGGCCAGATCAAAAAAGGTGTGGCAGACCGGGTAAACGAACTGGCCAACTATGACACCCCGAAACACCCTTCCCACCGTCCGGATTACCTGCACCTGATACCCCTGGCAGAAATCATAATGATGGCTCTGGGCCATGCAAGCATCAATACAAAGGGAGTGAGCAATGCCTGGAAGGCTCTTGTGGAACGTTTCGGCAGCGAAACCGCGGTGCTGCTGGAGGCCGACATCTCACAGCTGGATTTCGTGGACCCCCGGATTGTGAGAAGCATCGAGGCCTTCCGCAACGAAGACGTGGTCCTGCACCCCGGCGGCGGGGGCAAATATGGCTGGATCGAGCTGCCCGAAAACCTGAAAACAAACACAAACCTAGGTTCGCAGAAAGCCGGCCCCGATGACCCGGCACCAGAGGCAAATAACCAGAAAAGCCTCTTTGATTTCTGATAATCGCGCCCTTCGATACCTTTTTAAGCCATAAACTCCTTCAAGCCAAGCACATCGTGCCGGGGTGGCAGAGCGGACTAATCCAACGGCTTATAAAGTTGCCGCGGAGTCCAAACGCGGCAGGCTCGAGACCTGTTTCCCCTAACGGGGTGCTTGGGTTCGAATCCCAACCCCGGCGCTGAAATTACAGTAAACGGTCTGGTAATATCTGATTTTTGAATTTATTAATGTCCTGTATGCTGAAGGTTTGTCAGATGCACGTATACTCTAAATGGTATTTCTGACCTAGTAAGTATTGCACTTGCAGAATTCATTGGCAGGTATTATAGTGAAGGGTTCATTTTATGGAAAACTGATAATATTCTAGTTAACAATCTGAGGGCCTGGCAATCAGGTTGTCATTATACTCCATCACTTCGACACAGCCCAGAGGTCAACAAAAAGCATTGGTTTCTTGTAACTAATGTGCAGAAATATACAATTTTTTGCACCCATTTCTTTTGCTTTTTCACTCACAGGGACAAACAATTCTTTCCAATTCCTTTTCCGCGATTAACATCAATACTTTTAGAGCAAACGTGTTATATACATATCTTTCCAATTATTAATAGTTTAATTTGGGCGAGTAAGGAAAACATGATTGATCATGATAAAGTATTTGATATAGTTATACGATATGTCACTTTTTCCATCCTTTATATACTATTAATAGCAATAATTGTGGGATTGTTAAATCTTATATATAATGTTGGATATATCATATATGAAATTCTTGGCGGCAATTTTATCCATATAAGTTTCATCGATGTAGTTGTTGGCGTTCTTACAATTTTTATCCTTATTGACCTTTTCAAGACTTTCGTTGATTATCGTGAACACAAACGAATCAGACTTGTATATATAACAGATGCTACTATTTTGATAGTTATGCGTGAAATAGCAGTCGGAGTTTATGTACATCGAATCCAATATGAATTTAGTTTAAGCTTAGCAATATTACTACTTGTATTAGGTCTAATACGACTTTTAGCTGTAAAATATCCTACTGATAATGTCTGCAAAAAGAACTAATATTGATTGCCACG
>JASMTL010000113.1:0-9061 GCA_041694315.1 Methanosarcinaceae archaeon
AAATAATAGCACACCCAAGCTATTATTGAAGTCTATTGTTGCAGTGCTTGATTTGAGTATTATTCTTTTAAGGAGGATAAATATGACAAAAAAGATGTGTGGCTGGAAAAAAGATGATATAAAAGAAAATACAAAAGAATTTAAAAAAATGATTAAGAATCCATCTTATTACTGTAAGAAATGTGGCCGGGTCGCAAAGGATGACAAGAACCTCTGCAAAGCCAAGAAATTATGAACAGGCAAGTCTAAAGTTACTCCAAACAGTGGATACTCAGATATCCAGATCTTCAATGCTTTTCCTTATGCTTGCTGAGGATTCTTTAAGTGCCTGTTTCTGTTCTTCTGTCAATTCCAGCTCTATTATTCCTTCAATACCATCACAACCAATTTTGGCAGGTACACCGAAATATATCCCTTTCTGGCCGTATTCCCCTTGCAGGTAAGCAGAAACAGGCAGGATTCTCTTTTCGTCTCTCAGGATTGATTCCACCATCTGCACTATGGCAGCAGAAGGCGCGTAAAAAGCGCTACCCTCTTTGAGCAGAGCAACAATTTCAGCACCACCATGGATTGTAAGTTCTACAAGCCCTGCAATGACGTCTTCTCCAAGCAATTCTGGCAGAGGCGTCCCGAATACTGAAGAATGCTGGGGCAGGGGGAGCATCTGGTCACCATGACCACCTATTACCATTGCTTCAACATCTCTTTTGGAACAGGCAAGTTCATCGGCAATGAAACTGGCAAAACGTCCTGTATCAAGTATCCCACTCATTCCGAATACACTATTTGGTTCAAAGCCGGTAACTTTTAGGGCCACATAAGTCATTACATCAAGAGGATTAGTAACAACAATAACAATAGATTCAGGGGCATATTGCTTGATTTTGCCACAAACATCTTTCATGATATTAGTATTGATATTTATCAGATCAGTCCGGCTCATTCCAGGTTTTCTTGCAGCACCGGCCGTTATGATCACAATGTCCGAATCAACAATATCCGCATAGTCATTACTGCCCTTGATTTTAGTATCATATCCTACTATAGCTCCTGCCTGTATCAGGTCAAGGGCTTTTCCCTGAGGTAAACCTTCAACTATATCCACAAGGACAATGTTACCGAATTCCATTTCGGCAAGTCTCTGCACAGTAGTTGCACCAACATTCCCTGCTCCTATTACTGAAATTTTAGCCATGGCAAAAGCACCTTTGATGTGATTGTTGTAAGAAAATACCAAATTCGAATTTTGTATAATTAAACATATTCTTTTGCTATTAATATTGCTGCTCCATATTATAGGTATATTTTGAAATCATTGGTTTAAAATATACAGAAAATATAACTAGAGATGATATATCGAATGAACAAAAACCAAAAACGGTGTTAAATGTGCAAGCTATCCTGATTTTCACGATTACCATAGTATTAATAACAGTTCTTCTCTGGAAGATTAGGTTGCCACCTTTCCTTGTCCTGACAGGTGCAGCCCTTTTTTATGGCATATTCAGCGGAATGCAGCAAAACGCAATCGCAATGGCAACACAGGGTGCAGGCAGGGTATTTGCACTCCTTGCAATTCCTATTTTTTCTGGATCACTGATTGCCCTGGTAATAAGACAGGAAAATTTTGCTCAGCGGATTGTCTCGGATATGCAAAAAATATCCTCACGACCCACCCTTACATCAGCAATTGCAGGTTACCTGTTATCCATCCCCCTCATGTGCTGTCTGACAGCTTATGTGGTAATGATTCCTCTTGTTGAAAACCTGAAAGTAAACTCCGAGATCAGGAAGAAATGTTATTATGCGACCGCGATCGGAAGTACACTTTCATTTGTCCTCCTGTATCCCCTTCCTGTTATGTACAGTATTACAAGAAGTCTTAATTTTAATGTTGATGCCGGCTTCAACCTGGCTGCGATCACTATATCCATAATTCTTTTTATTTTTGGATACCTGCTCATTTCAAAAAGAGGTAGCCACAAAGATAGATGGAAAGAAAGAGAATTGACAGGAAAAGAGTCACCTATTGGTTGGATTCCATTAATGCTGCCCATTATTTTCCTTACAATCGGACATTTTTTACCCGGGGCTTCCCTGCTGGCGGATATCAATCTTGCCATTATTATTGCCGCCAGTGCGTCACTGTTACTGGTAAAAAAAGAAAATCTGGATGTAATTTTTGAAAAAGGCACCCGTAACGCCGGTATAATTTTACTGGACCTGTGCGGTGCCGGGGCGCTTGGGGGAGTGATTGCCGCGAGTTCATTTGCGGAAAATACCTATAATCTTATCGGACATCTCATACCTGCTCTCTTCATTCCTTTTCTTTTCGCCGCGATAATCCAGACTGCGCAGGGATCCAGGGCTGTCACCGCAATAATAACATCATCCATACTCGCCTACAGCCCCTATGTTTCAGAGGTGGCAATCATTCCCCTGATATTGATGATTTCAGCGGGCACAATGGTATTTTCCTATGTTACAGATCCGTTTTTCTGGCTGATCCAGAGAACCACGGGCGATGATGTGAAAACGGTAGTATCGAGTTATACCATTCCACTTGCCATGCTGGGGATATTACTATTCATTTCAGTCCTCCTCCTTGATTATTTCCTGTTCTGAATTGACAAGAATTATTAACCAATAAAAAAGACCAAAGATTATGGATAAACAGGTAATCAGGATACTTAAAGGTGACATCACAGAACAGGAAGTTGATGCCATTGTGAATGCGGCCAACAATTCCCTGCTGGGCGGAGGCGGGGTTGATGGAGCTATACACAAAGCTGCCGGGCCGAAACTGCTGGAAGAGTGCAGGATACTGAACGGATGTGCAACAGGTGAAGCAAAAATCACGCAAGGTTATAACCTGCCGGCAAAATTGGTCATACACACAGTGGGACCGGTATGGAATGGAGGGAATAATGATGAAGACAGGATACTGGCAAAATGTTACAGGAATTGTCTTGAACTGGCGGCAGAAAAGGGAATAAAAACTATTGCTTTCCCCTCAATAAGTACCGGAGCTTACAATTTTCCTATACAGCGAGCAGCTGAGATAGCGGTAAATGAGGTGATCGATTTTCTGAAAGGCAGGCCTGTTTTTGATAGGATACTACTTGTATGTTTTAACGATGAAACTTTCAGTAATTTCAGCAGGATACTTGATGAAAGAATAAAATAATCAAAGCAGGAGATAGAGCATGATAGGAATAATGGCTGATTCCCACGATAATCTGGAAATGATACACAGAGCGGTGAAGGTCTTCAATAAAAAGCAGGTCTCGGCTGTGCTCCATGCAGGGGATCTCGTATCACCCTTCAACGTAAAAGGATTTACGGAACTGGAGGCTCCTCTTTATCTTGTATTTGGAAATAACGAGGGAGACAGGATTACTATAAAGGAATGGTTTGCAAAACAGGGAGCAAACGTGTGTGGTGAATTTGGCACACTGGATATAGAGGGTTTGCATATTGCCCTGCTACACGGAATCAATGAAGAAGAAATTGAGGCCCTTGCTGCATCCGGTCATTTTGATCTAATTGTCAGGGGACATACCCATCAGGCAAACAGCCACATGATCGGCAATACACGGGTGATAAATCCCGGGGAAACTGCCGGAGTACTTACGGGAAAAGCTACTGTTGCACTGGTAGACCCTGTAACAAAGGAAGCAGAGATAATTGAACTCTAAAAGAAGGGAGGAGGCGTGGTCTGACAACAACGCCCTTTGTAGTCTGCAAAACAAACATCATATTACAAAAAACCCTTATTGTAATACTTAATTTTACTTTTCTGCTATTTTTCGATAAATACCTTTTGGTCCATGCATAAAACCCCTGTTCATTTCGAAAAGTTCAAGTATGTTACTTGCTAACAACCCCCAGTATAAAAGAGGTGTAAAAATGTTAGGCATAGAGGACCCCTACATATGGAGTGCATATGTTCTGTGCATAATAAGTGCCATCGCCTGCATGGCATATGGAATTGCAAAATGGAATGAAGAGGAGGAAAAGGATTGCCTGTAAGCCCGGTAATTCTCGGTGTAATCGTTCTTGTCTATCTGATGATAGTTTTCTATTGCGGATGGATTGCATACAAACGTACAAAAGAAGTTGACGATTACATGCTTGCGGGGCGTAAAGTACATCCGTACATCCTTGCCCTGTCCTACGGAGCGGCATTTATCAGTACATCCGCAATCGTTGGTTTCGGAGGAGTTTCCGCAACGTTGGGCATGGGTACACTCTGGCTTGTCTTCATGAATATTGTGGTCGGGATCTTTGTGGCCTTTGTCATTTTCGGATCACGCACACGGCGTATAGGTGTGAACCTGGGAGCTGTCACATTTCCCGAACTGCTGGGCAAACGTTTCAACTCAAAATTCATACAGGGGTTTTCAGGTGCCCTGATCGGAGTGTTCATGCCCCTTTACGCAGGGATTGTACTTATCGGAGGAGCCCGGTTCATGGAAACATCCCTGGGAATCAATTATGACGTGGCCGTATTTATCCTCACTATCATTGTTGCAGCCTATGTAATCACAGGAGGCTTGCTGGCAGTTATGTACACAGACGCCATGCAGGGAACCCTGATGCTTGGGGGCATGACTGTACTGCTCATACTAACCTATTCTAACCTGGGTGGAATCACACAAGCCCATCAGGCCCTCACCGACATGGCATCAATGGTACCGGCAGGTTTAGCCGCAGGCGGACATACCGGCTGGACATCAATGCCTGCATTTGGCACACCTATATGGTGGACAATGGTATCTACAATTATACTTGGCGTGGGAATTGGTGTGCTGGCACAACCCCAGCTGGCCGTGCGATTCATGACAGTAGATAGTAAAAAATCCCTCAACAGGGCAGTATTTGCCGGTGGACCTTTTATTCTCATGATGGCAGGAGTTGCCTATATCGTAGGTGCCCTTTCCAATGTGTATTTCCTCGATACGCAGGGCCAGATTGCACTGGATGTGGCAGGCGGCAATATGGACCGCATCATCCCAGAGTACATAAACAGTGCCACACCGGACCTTTTCGTTGCAATATTCATGGTAACCCTGCTGGCGGCTGCTATGTCAACCCTCAGTTCCCAATATCACACAATGGGAACTGCTATTGGTCATGACTTCTACAAAGAGTTCCTCAAAGGTGGTAAATCCGGAAAGACCATATCCGTAACCAGACTGGGAATCGCTGTTACAATCATATTGAGTGTTATCCTTGCCTACATGCTGCCAATCAGCATTATTGCCCGTGGTACAGCTATTTTCTTTGGTCTGTGCGCGGCTGCCTTCCTGCCCGCCTATGCAGGAGCACTGTTCTGGCCGCGTATGACCAGGGAAGGAGCGATTGCAAGTCTTCTCGCAGGGACATTCAGCAGCCTTTTCTGGCTGGCTTTTGTCCATGCAAAGGAAGCGGCTCCCCTGGGAATATCACAGGCTATTTTTGGAATGGAAACCCTGCTCACCGGCACCTGGACCGTTGTGGACCCGATCCTTGTTGCCACACCGATTGCAGCCATTACCGCCGTAGTAGTAAGCCTTGCTACCAAACCAATGCCAGAAGAACACCTCGACAGATGTTACAGGGGATACATCAAAAGATAAGACCAAAAGGCGCAATCTTAAAATCCTTTCCCTTTTCTATTTTATACAGGTGATTTAACCTGTCAACTCTAACAATAATAGCCTGCAGAATGTTCGAAGATGAGATAGCATATCTCATAGAAGAGGATAATTCGGTAGACAATGTGATCATAGTCGAAAATGATGAATCTTATGGTATCAGGGACAAACTCAACAAAGCAGGAGTGGATGTTGAAACAAAAACCATGGTGAATTTGCTGAATAACCCATTGCCTGATAACCAATTCAATATAGTTATCCAGATACTTGAATTTGCCCTGCATGCAATCCCAAAAAATCTCAAGGACGAGGTGTACACAAATACCAAGAGATTGACACCCATCTCCGATGGTATCTTACTTTTTTACGGATTGTGTGGCAATGTACTGTCAGACATAGAGCAGGATTTTGCCGATCATCCCTGTCCGGTGGGAATACTAAGAGAAAATAACGGGGAAACAATCGATGACTGTATTGGTGCCGTGCTTGGCGGCAGACAGAAATATCTTGACACCCTCAAGAGTTTCAAAGGAGAGGGGACTTTTTTCCTGACCCCCATGTGGGCAGCTAACTGGAGGGATATGCTCGTTTCTTCAGGATTTAGCAAAGATAAAAACGACATTGAAACATCGAGATATGTCTTTAATGAAATAGGTTACAAGCATGTAGCAAAGCTTGACACCGGGATTAATTACGAAGAGGATTTCCATCAAAGAGTCGATGAGTTCGCGGATTTATTTGACTTTGATATACTGCATGTGCCGGCAAACCTGAACACATTAAAGCAGTGCTACAGCAATTTCAAAAAGGAGTTATATTGACCGAAAAGTATCCGGGCCTTTTCCATAAAGTTATTAAAGGTAATTCCTATTCATTAGCGGACAATAAATCAGGTGATGAATTGACACGCATACTTGCAACAGGAACCTTTGATATACTTCACCCGGGTCATCTCTACTATTTGGAACAGGCCCGGAAGTATGGCAGTGAACTATATGTCCTTGTTGCACGGGACTCAACAATTGAACATAAGCCTAAACCCATAGTTCCTGAAAAACAGCGGCTTGAAATGGTTAAAGCTTTAAAGGTTGTGGACCATGCCCTGCTGGGAAGCGAAGAAGATATGTTCAAACCCCTCGAAGAGGTACAACCGGATATTATCGTACTGGGCCACGACCAGGTATTCGATGAAAAAGAACTCGAAGATAAACTTCAAAAAAGAGGATTCAAGACAAAGGTAGTTCGCCTCGGAAAGCCCCGGCAATGTCCCCTTTGCAGCAGTGGCAGAATTATAAAAAGAATCCTGGAAAGAAAGAGAACAGAATTATAAAAGGCAATTCTCAATCCTTTCAAGAGCTTCTCTTATCCTTTCCTGTGAAATGGCATATGAAAGCCTCATGAAATTGTTACCACTTGGGCCAAAAGCCGAACCGGGAGTAGCAGCAACGTGGGCATCTGAAAGTAATTTCTCAGCAATCTCTTCACCATCCCCATACTCGCTTACATCCGCAAATGCATAGAATGCACCCCTGGGACGGCTGCAATGTATACCGATATCATTCAACCCATCTACAAGGATATCGCGACGTTGCCTGAATTCGGCTACCATGTCCTCAACAGGTTGCTGGTCACCTTCCAGTGCCTCAATGGCACCATATTGAGCAAACGTTGTAGCACTGCTGACAGAATGTGACTGGATTTTCTGGAAATCATGGAGGAAAGCTTCATTGGCAGCGACATAACCTAGCCTCCAGCCTGTCATCGCATATGATTTGGAAAAGCCATTTACAGTAATAGTGCGGTCCTGCATCCCTTCCATAGCACCGATACTGTAGTGTTTTTCATCATAAAGTATCTTCTCATAAATCTCATCGGAGAGAACCAGCAGATTATGATCAATGGCAAGGTCTGCTATTTCCTTTAATTTGTCCTTGCCAAATACACCACCTGAGGGATTGCAAGGGGAATTGACAACTATCAGGCGAGTTTTATCTGTAATGTGATCTCCAATATCATAAGGAAGAAAGCCATTTTCCGGATCTGTAGACACCCATTTAGGATTTGCTCCTGCAAATTTGATGCATGGTTCATAGGAAACCCAGGCAGGATCGAACAGTATAGCCTCATCACCATCATCAAGTACAGACATCATAACTTCGAAGATTGCCTGCTTGGCTCCCGGTGTAACCATCACATTGGATGCATCAAAATCAAGATTGTTCTCTGTCTGTAGTTTTTTGGCTATAGCTTCACGCAGTGATTTGATTCCCGGGGACGGAGAATAATGGGTTTCTCCGCTATAAAGCGCCTTGCATGCAGCATCACTGATGTGTCTGGGAGTGTCAAAATCAGGTTCACCCAGACTGAAGCTGATTACATCAATGCCATCCTGCTTGAGCTGATTTGCTATATTGGCTATACGGATTGTCGGGGATTCAGCCACTCGGGCCAGTCTTGAAGATGCCATTAATAGTCCCTATGAATAGATTTAGAGACGCCTGATAAGTTTTACCGCAGCCTCTACAGCCCTCTTGGCATAATCGACCCTCTGGTGAGCCTCCATACGACTCATACCGGGACCTGCAATACCCAGGGTTACAGGCTTGTTATATTCCAGAGACAGATCGGTAATCTTTCTTGAAGCATGCTGGACCACTATGTCATCGTGACCGGTTGCACCTTCTATCACCGAACCAATGGTTATAACTGCATCGATATCATCCTTTTCACAAAGTTTCTTGATTGCAAGCGGCATATCGTAAACACCAGGCACAAGAATGGTATCTGTCACTTCTGCCCCCAGGAATTTCGCATGTTCTATACCAAGCAATTCCATCTGGTAGGTAAGATCCCTGTTAAACTCCGCTACCACAAATCCCAGTCTGATTGTCATTATATTGTTCTCCAATGCAGATTTTGCTTCCTAATCATACTTATAAATTATAAAATCAAATCCTCATCCACGCAGGCTTCCTACATCCTCAAAACCCTGCCTCTGACCTGTACCTGCCTGTTTTACAAGTTTCTCTGGCTTAAAGAGAAGATCCACGACATTACGGGAATGCTCACGAGCACGGTTCTCCATGAGGAAAGCAAGCTCCTTCTCATCCTTGCCTTCATCTTCGTGAACAAAAACTTCTATTATATGAGTATTTGTCATAAGCTGGGCCTGAATGATACCCGTGGAAGCCTCATGTGCACACATTTTATCTTTTTGCGCAGCACCGGGCATTCCAAGGGCCATAACTATTTCGCAGCCCTGCTCCTCGATAAGCTTTTTAGAAGCCACCGGCAGGTCCTTTATACCCGGAACTGTGATCCGAATTATACGGGCTGAAACATACTGCTTGATCTCATCCACAGCAGCACTGCCCATATCAAAACGTGCAAACGTCGTGTCTACAATACCTATGGTTTTCATG
>JASMTL010000114.1:0-10217 GCA_041694315.1 Methanosarcinaceae archaeon
CCACTTCTTCACCTTCCACCACGATTACCACAGGTTCACCTGTAATATTTTCCTTTCCCGCCTCATCTCCTTCTCCATCAGAAGGGAAATAATCTTCAGGGGTATTATCATTACCGGGAATCCCGGGGATGTTGTCGATTACTTCTTTCATTCCTTCGGGAGTTATGTCTGTGCGAAAATCCGAATATATAACTATACCCAGGGCCGAGATAGTGAAAATCAAAAGGATAAATACGACCTTGAGTTTTTTCCTGTCAAGAAAAGCAGATGAATGAATCTCCTTTGTACTTTCCAGTACTGAAAAAATCAAATCATTGGTTATAACATTGTTCAGATTGCGGTTGTCGTAGGCTGTCCTGAGCCTTTCTTTCAGGATTGGATATTTCTCTTCTGCCAGTAAGATAACTGAAGTGTTCTTTTCTCTTCTATAGAGCAGCAAAGTTATTATTAGGGAAATTCCAATTGAAATAAGAAGAAGTGCAATAGTTGAAAATGAAATTGTCAATGAAGCAACATCATAACTTTTATCGGCATATAATTCCAGTGCTCTTACCAGTCCAAATGCGTTTTCCATATTTATCAAAAGCAGGATAGTATAAATGGCAAGGGTCAGGATGACAAATTCTGCCAGTTTAAACAACCGCCGGTATTTGCGAACAGCATTTTCCTGCCGATGAATGAATTGTTCAAGATCCTCTGCCCCGGTCATTGAATTTCACTCTTCCATGTAACTCTGGTAGGAACCCAGATTCTTTAACATATAAACGTTTTGATTCAAGCTATCAAGTGCTTCTTTTACATTGGGATCTTTTGTACTTCCGTTCATATCGATGTAGAACACATAATCTCCCAGGGACATTTTGGAAGGGCGTGATTCAATCCTTGTCAGGTTGATCCCTCTTGTAGCAAGTTCCCCCAGCATCTCATAGAGAGCACCCGGGTGGTCCCTGTCAAGATAGACAATAATTGAAGTTTTACAGTCATGTGTACAGGTTTGAATTCGCTTGTCTTGCTTTCTGGCAATTACTACAAACCGGGTGAGATCAGGTTTCCAATCCTGTATATCTTCTGCAAGAATGTCAAGCCCGAAACTTTCAGACGCTTTTCTGGAAGCAATGGCAGCCATTTCCGAAAACTCCGTTGCAAGTTTGGCAGCATGTGAAGTACTACCTGTAGTCCTGATTTCCACATCCGTATAATTCTTCCGGATGAAATGGCGACATTGTGCCAGTGCCTGAGGATGGGACAGAATTATTCTTATATCCTCTTTCTTCCCCTTTGAAAGCAGGCAGTGATGGATATGAACCACAACTTCCCCAATGATTGAAAATTCATGCTCCAGCAGCAGGTCAAGAGTAACACCGACAGATCCCTCTATAGAATTTTCTATTGGGACAACACCATAGTCTATGGAATTATCCTGAAGGGTCTCAAATACTTCTGAAATATCCTTCAGATATGAAATATCCGGATTAGTTCCAAGATGTGCTTTCCATATATTTGCAGCTTTTTCGGAATATGAACTTTCAGGCCCCAAAATGCCGATTTTCATTGACTTTTATAGAGTACTGATATTTAAAATAATTTGTGATAAACTAGCATATAGATAGATGTCTCCAAATCCCTTAAAAACCCATCAATTGCGCATTATCCTGAAAATCATTGTCAGACCTGTGAGATTAATAACTCCTATCAAAATCCCTCCCACAAGGTGCATGTTGTTTTCCGGAGAAGTAGTAGAGTCCTGATTTTCATCTTTTTCCTTTATTTCAATTACCCTATCGTTCTCGATAGATAGTGTATCCTTGTACGTCTCACCACTGCTATCAATTACTGTTTCCAGGGTGTATTGTTTATTTTTCTCCAGACCGGTTATGTAGTACATGGAATCATTGCTTCCAGAACAAACTTCTTCACCACTACTGCTAAGTTTCATGCTGGTAATTCCCGGTGACACGACTTTTAGCACTGCATATTCTTTCAGGTTTTTTTCCTTTCCCTCGCAAAAAGCAGGCCTATCCGCAATGCCAAGCGTACTCAACAGAATTGGTGCTACATCTTCCTGGCCAATCGTTTCCTGAATTCGTTGTTGTTTAATGTTGGGGGACAAAATTATCAATGGCACATTGCGAACCTCATTTGCAGAGGCATATTTCTCTGATTTTGCCCCACCTCTTGATTCAGCATCAGGAAAAGCCATACCATGGTCAGACGTGATAACCAGTGCCAGATTGTTTTCCTGACATGTTTCATAAAGGGGCACGATCAGGGAATCAAGGTTTTCAATACACTGGCTATAACCTTCATAGCCCCTGTAGAGTCCAGCTGTGTCAAGTGCGGCAATATTGACGGTTATGAAGTATTTTCTATCCCTGCCTTCCTTTTCAAGGATATTGATAGAATCCATTGCAGCATCCAGGGCCAATTTATTGTAGGTATAATATCTCTGGATTGTGCCTGAAGGCGTACTTTCCATTCTGGATAGTGCCCGGGACGCGTGTGTCTCAAACTCTGTTGTAAGAAGTGGAAGGGGATGATCTATATCCTTATTTTCGGATAACGAAATCTGCATTACAGGTTCATTTATGGAATTGGTTGTATCATGGAGAACAAGGTCATTTTCTGCAACTACTTCTTCGGAGTCCCCTCTCTCCAGTACCCCAACTGTCAGGTATCCATGTTTCTTTACAACGTCATAAATACTGGCATTATCATAACCTACCATTGTGTCATCTGCATCCCTGTTACCTGTCATGATAACATTGTGTCCGCTATTACCTTTCAGTTTAGGGACATAAACAGAATCGAAAATCGCAGCCTGATTATATATTTTTGGAAGATTTGACAAAACGGGTTTTTTGAGAATGGAACCATCGATTGCTTTTACATCCAACTCAGGATTTATGTATCCGTTGCCAAGACCATCAACTATCAGTACCACTACACCATCAGGATTATTTGTATCTCCTGCTTCAATAAATGTTGCACATCCGGCCGGATTTATTGTTATGCATAAAAATAATAGGAGGAGAAGTATTTTCCCAACCTGCCAGATTTGCCTTCTGGAATATATCATCAAGAACAAAAATATTGTTTCATATTAGTATTTTATGCTATGATGTTTTATTTTTATGTTGATTGTTGCTTTCGAGTTTACTGATATATAAAGATATTCCTCTTCTTTGAAAGAGATTGAACTTTAATATTTCGTTTGATAAATAATCGGTACCAATAAGCATTTTATATTTATCAATTACATGATGTCGATTTGTAATTACAATTATTTTTATATATTAGTTTATAAGACGTTGATTTTAACTATAATATATAAGTATTTTACTACATTTTATCTATTAGTACCTAATATACAGACAATAGTATTGAAAAATAAGTAGCAAAAAACATGTTTATTGATAATATAAATTCTTCATCTATGAATTGATATTTGCAAAACCTATATATGTAACATATAAGAGATAAAAACCTTTATATATAATAAAATTGCAAAATTAATTGATCATAAGGTGCCTTAGATAAGGCACATACTCATAGATTGGAGTGTTGAAAGTATGTCAGAACTGACTCAAAAAAACAGATTAACAAATGCTTTAAAGGGCGAGTCTGTAGACAAAGCCCCGGTTGCCTCTGTTACACAGACTGCAACAGTAGAGCTCATGGAAATGACCGGTGCATCCTGGCCCGAAGCTCATTCAGATGCTTCCAAAATGGCAAAACTGGCATTGGCATCCCATACTGAAGCCGGGCTGGAAGCTGTAAGATATCCATTTTGCCTAACGGTCCTGGCCGAAGCCATGGGTTGTGAAGTGAACATGGGAACTCAAAACAGGCAACCCTCAATAACAGAACATCCCTATAAAAAAGGAATTGACGATCTCAAAATGCCTGATAACCTGGCTGAACTGGGAAGGATTCCGGCAGTCGTTGAAGCTACGGACATCGTGAGGGATAGTGTAGGCGAAGATGTGCCGATTATAGCCGGAATGGAAGGACCGGTTACTTTGGCCTCAGATCTTGCCAGTGTCAAGAAATTCATGAAATGGTCTATCAAGAAGCCTGATGACTTTAAGGCCATCCTTGATTTTGCCACTGACGCGTGTATCGAATATGCCAATATCCTTCTGGATAGTGGAGTAGATATGATATGTGTGGCAGACCCGGTGGCTTCTCCTGACCTTATGAATCCAACCACATTCAATGATACCCTTAAACCCTGTCTTGCAAAATTTGCAGAAGCGGTTGATTGTGTAAAAATACTTCATGTATGTGGAAATGTAACACCAGTCCTGGATATGATGGGAGATTGTAAATTTGAAGGATTGAGTATCGAGGAAAAGGTAAAGGATGTTAAGGAGGCCAAAAAGACAGTTGAAGGCCGCGCTACTCTTGTTGGTAATGTATCCAGTCCTTTTACAATACTCAGCGGAACTCCTGATAAAGTAAAAGAAGAGGTTAAAAAAGCCCTTGATGATGGAATCTCTGTAGTTGCCCCTGGCTGTGGTATTGCTCCAAATTCCCCTCTTGAGAACGTAAAGGCACTGGTTGAAGGAAGAGATGAATACTTTTCCTGATTGTATAAGGGATGCCTGATCGCATCCCTCTTTTTATCAAAAAAGGTGGTTATATGAAAGTAGGAGTTGCTATTGATCTTGGAACCAGTGGTTTCAGGGCCCAGAAAATAGATATTGAAAATGGTGAAATCCATAAAACGGTGATTACCATGAACAACCCTCTTCCGGGAGCCAATGTCATGGACCATTTGGATTTTGCCATGAATTATGGACAGGACCTTGCCCACGAACTAGTAATAGGTGCTTTTCGTAATATTCTTGAGGAACTTGGGATTCATTCATCTCCTGATAAAATCGCAATTTGCGGAAATCCTATCCAGTTATCCCTGTTTCAGGGAATACCAATTGATGATCTTGCATATGCGGGACAGAGAAAAAAAGCAAAATATAACATAAAAGAACAGGAACGCAAAGCAGCTGTTGTAAAAAGTATCTTTATTCCGGGTCTTGAGGATCTTGATAATTGCATTGTCGTTATTCCTCCTGCAATCAAACATGAAGTGGGAGCTGATGCTCTTGCACTTATTGTTAAATCCGGTATGCTTGACAATGCAGATATTTCAATTGCAACGGATTACGGAACAAATGCCGAGATGGCTTTGAAAGTAGGAAATGTAATATATACAGGCTCAGCTGCAGCTGGACCGGCCCTGGAAGGACAGGAAATTGCAGATGGTACTATTGCCAGACCTCATGCAATATCTGATGTGTCCTTTGAAGATAAAGCACTGCGTAACTATGTCCTTAATGATGAAATGGATACTGTAAAGGGTGACCTCGTAAAACCAGATGATGGCACGATAATAGATAAGGGAGACATAGAAGCACATGGCATTACCGGAACAGGTGTAATTTCTTTAATAGATGAATCTATTAAAAATGGTCTTGTAGTACTCCCAAAGATCAACCTGAAAAACAGCATCATCCAATTGCAGGATGGAATAAAGTTTAACGAGCATGATCTTGTAGAAGCTGGCAGGGCGATTGGGGCTATAAGAGCAGGTCATATAACTCTTTGTAATGCTGCGGGAATAGGAATGGAGGACATACAAACTGCGTATATGTCAGGTGCTGCAGGAACCTATATGGATGCTCTTAAAGCGCATAATATTGGCATGATCCCTTATGATGTAGGTCAAATTAGCCAGATTGGGAACACCTCCTTGATAGTTGCCAGAGAAATTTTGCTATCAGAGGACAGGTTATGGGAATTACAGAAAATTGCAGAGGAAATCGTTGGAACACATGTCATGTTTGCTATGGATGATGCATTTAAGGAAGCCTACATTCTCGAACTTTCTTATTGGGGAGAAGGCATGCCTTTCAAAGTGCTTAAAAAATACCTGAAGAAAAAGAAACTACCTACAATAGATGTCGTAAAGTCAGTTCCTGCTGTTGAAAAGCGTGTAGTGAAAGATATTCCTGTACTGGGGGAAGAAGGTCTTCACGTTCTTGACAAGGTTGGAACCTATCTTACAATGGTCATTGAAGGCTGTGAAACCTGTCATAAGTGTGTCGAGGTCTGTCCTAATGATGCCCTTTCTATGGAAGATAACAGAGTAATGATACGTACTGATTTATGCGATGGTGCTCATTGCCAGAAATGCATCCATGCCTGTCCCCATGATCTGTTTAAATGGGAAAATCTGGATATTATGATGCAGGAATCATCAATGGAACAATAATCTAGAGAAGGTTTAACGGATGAAAGTACTCGTTGTGGGAGGATTTTTAGGAAGTGGAAAAACCACTACAATCCTCCGCATTGGAAAATATCTTGGAGAAAAAGGCCAAAAAGCTGCTATAATAGTAAATGAAATAGGGGAAATAGGAGTTGATGGTGATGTTATTTCCAGTTACGGTTTTGACTCAATAGAACTTACAAATGGATGTATTTGTTGTACCCTAAAACGAGATTTGAAATATACAGTATCACAGATAAAAAAAGACTTTGATCCACAGATATTGATCATTGAGCCTACAGGCATAGCTTTTCCTGCTACAATCAGGGATGAAATTATGCTGATGAATCTGGATGATGTGGATTTTGCTCCTCTGGTCACACTGGTCGACGGAAGCAGGTTCAAACAGGTGATGAAAGAAACAAAACAGTTTTCCCAGAGGCAAATTATTGATGCTGAAATCCTCGCAATAAATAAGATCGATTTAATTGAAGAACTATACATACCCGTAGTTGAGTCATCAATAAAGCAATTGAATCCAGAAGCAGAAATTTTGCGTTTTTCAGCAAAAGCAGATTATGGTGAATTATCCGGGTTTATTGAGCATTTACTGGGTGATGTAGTTTATCCAAGGCTTGCTGAGAGAAAAATAAATGCTGAGAGAAAGATGAATTCTATACAGTGTTCTAACATGGCCACTTATGCATCTGAATTTACATTAAATAATGGTTTTCTTGAAACTTCCAGAGCACGTTCAATTGCATCAATTTTGATGAATGGGCTAAAGGAAGAAATTGTAAAGATGAATCCGGAATTCGTTGGCCACTTGAAAATCATTTTCCAAACCGGTATGGTAAAGATCCGTTCCAGTGTTACAGGTGCCTGTGAATCACCTCAAACCGAAATGGTTGAATCGTTTTCTCATCAGCCATCCATAAAGATTCTCTCTGCCGTTTCAAATGTTTCTCGTTCAGAATTAATGGAACTTGTGGATTTCTTTGTCAAGGAAATTTTCACAAATCATGGTATTAAAATAGTGAAAACTGCTGTCCATCAGCACAACCACGACAATCACAACCACTCAGAAGGTGTGTAAGATGTAACTGTTGCTAAAAGATACGCTCACACCTTATGAACACGAATCATCGATTGGAGTGAAGGAAGCGAGTCTTAGGTGTGAGCATAGTTACCATTGAAAGAGGATACATATATTAGTTACGCAATCCCCTTATAAACATGAGATTAATTTGCATTATATAGTATTAATTGTCAATATATTAGCAGGAACATTATGGAAAAACCTACTTTAAAAGAAGGGCAAATTAATCTGGAGCCCGCATTAGATTTTCTGGACACTGGTATTCTTTTACTTGATAGTAAATATAATATAATATATGTAAATTCCAAAATCAGCAGTTATTTAGGAATTCCAGAAAACCCTTATGGAAAATCAGTTTTTGATATTGGAATATGGCCCTTTACCAAAAAAGAAATTGTCCAGTCCCTCAAAAGTATCCCCTCACAAAATAAACCAACGATTCATTCCATTGAAGATAGCGCAGGTGAAGCCTACAAATTCACAGCTCATTACTTGAATCCTGATTCGTCTGATACACCTGCATTTATGCTCACACTAGAAAAACATCCCTTTTCTGAAAACGAATCTGAAAAATATAAAAACTTGCTCTCCATTTTCGCATCGGGTATTTCTGAAGGAATAATCATAATTCAAGATGAGAAAATCCAGTTTGCAAACCGCAAATTCGGAAAAATTGTTGGTAAAAAGTGGGATGAAATAAAAGGCACACATTTTTTGGATTATTTTCCGATTCAATATCGGCGAATGTTGTACAAAAAATATACCAAAGATATTGAAAAAAAAACATACAGGGAAATGACATATGAGGTCGAATTACTGTCAACATCAGGTAAAGTCACTCCTTTCGAACTTTCATCCTCACTCGTTGAGTATGGCAATCGGCCTGCATTAATGGTCGTATTTCGGGATATTTCGGCTAAAAAGGAAGCAGAAGAACATCTCAAAGAGGCTGAAAAGAAATACAGGTCAATATTTGAAAAGACACCTATTGGGATTGTTTATTTTGACAGGAAAGGCAGAATAAGCAACTCTAATGAAGCCTTCAATTCTATATTTAAGACTATTATTGATGAAAAGAAAGAACCTGAAATTTTTGATTATATTCCCGATAAGGATGTGTCTGGCCAGATAAAAAAGGTGCTTTCCGGAAACGCTCTTTCTTACAGGGGAGAATACGAGGTTAACACTCAATGTTCATCCAAATCTATAAAAATTACATGCAATTCCTTGCTTCTGGATGGAGTTTTACAGGGTGGAATAGGTATCTTTGAAGACATTTCCCTGCAAAAAAGTGCTGAAGCCACTCTTCTAATGAACAAATCCCGACTTGAGGCCCTTGTAAAATTAAATCGGCTGGAAGTTTTTTCTTTCGATGAAATAGCTCGTTTTGCCCTTGAACTTACAGTTGAACTTACAGACAGCGATTGCGGCTACCTTTGCAGGATGGGAAAGGATAGCAACCCTGAAAAAATACTGTATACTCCTGATACAGAAAATCTGGAATCATTTGTATCTGGAAGATTTGAAAATCTTGATTTCAAAGATCGAAAGTCCAATGTTATGGATGCGGGAAAAACCATTGAAATACCTCTTTTTGAAAATGAACAGCTTGTAATTGTTGCAGGTTTTAGCAGGAATATAGCCTTCAAGGAAATGGAAATAAATCAATTAGAACTTTTTGTACAGGATATATGGACTACAATCAAACAGAAAATGGCCGAGAAATCATTACGTGACTCTGAAATCAAATATTCTTCCATTGTGGAAAACGGCAATGATGCGATAGTAGTAATTCAGGATGGTAAACTTAAATTTGCAAATTCGAAGTTTTGTGAATTCGTGGGCAATGATTGTGATTCAATACTTAATACAGATTTTAGGAATTACGTTGCTGAAGAATATCGCCGTATGGTGACAAAAAAAGTCTATATACAGCAAAAGGAAATGTCTCATTCCAGGGATGAAATTGAACTTGTTACAAAAAAAGGCAAGAATATACCTGCAATCATAAGCACATCTGTAATCGACCATGAAGGCAAACCCGCAGTAATGGCATTTATAAGTGACATTACACAACAAAAAGAAAAAGAGAATAAACTTCTTGAAACATTTAAAGTCCTGAAAGTACTTCAATCTGTAATTCGTACCAGTCCTGCAATAGTTTTCTTTTGGGCCCCGGAAGAAGATTGGCCGGTGGAGTTTGTATCTGAGAACATTGAAAATTTTGGTTACAGGCCCGAGGAATTTACTTCCGGAAAATTACAGTATGGAGATATAATACATCCTTCTGATCTCGATTATGTCCATCAGAAACTTGCAAAATATTTAGATGAAGGACTGACGGATTACAATATTGAATACCGTATAATCACAAAAAAGGGAGACGTGCGCTGGGTTGAAGAACGAGGTTCCATCCAGTACGAAAATAATAATATAAGCCACTACCAGGGTATAATCCTTGATATCACTGAAAGAAAAAGAGTAAATCGTTTTTTAGATATTGATACTGATATTGGGAATTTCCTGACACCCACCGGTGATCTGCAAGAAATGTTTGATCAGTTACTCGAGCTGGCCCTTCATATTGAAGGTGTGGATGCAGGTGTCCTCTATATTGTTGACAAATCCAGTAAAGACCTTAATATTGTAGCCCATCGTAATATTTCCGATGATTTTGTTGAAAAACATTCTACAATTGAAAAAGATTCACTTAGAGGAAGATTCCTGTCAGTACAGTATCCCGTGTATAAACTTTATTCTGAGATTTATCCCTTCTCTAAATCCAACAAGAGCAAGGATAGCCTCCTGGCAACAGCCATTATACCTGTAATAACCAATGATAATTTA